>CAZCIJ010000392.1:0-2415 GCA_964498265.1 uncultured Gaiellales bacterium
GTCTCGACCGTCCAGTGGGTGATCAACGCCTACGCGCTCGTGTTCGGCGTGCTGATCGTGACGGGAGGACGGCTCTCCGACCTCTTCGGGCGCCGCCGCCTCTTCTTCATCGGAGCGGCCATCTTCGCGAGCTTCTCGGTGCTCGCGGGCGCCGCGCAGGATCCGATCTGGCTGATCGCCGCAAGGGCTGCGATGGCCATCGGCGGAGCGATCATGTGGCCGGCCACGCTCGGGATGACGTTCGCGATCCTGCCGCAGGCGAAGGCCGGGCTCGCAGGCGGAGTCGTCATCGGAGCCGCGGGGTTCGGCAACGCCGCGGGCCCGCTGCTCGGCGGGCTCTTGACCGACGCGCTGAGCTGGCGCTGGATCCTGTTCATCAACTTGCCGATCGCGGTCTTCGCCTCGCTCGTGATCCTGCGGACGGTGCCCGAGAGTCGCGGCGAACAGACCGAGCGGCGCATCGACTACCTTGGCGTCGCCGCCCTCTCGCTCGGCCTCGTCGCGCTCCTGCTCGCGCTCGACGAGGCCACCGACCTCGGATGGGGCGACTGGCGGATCATCGCGCTGCTCGCGGCGTGCGTCGTGCTGCTCGCGGCGTTCCTGCCGATCGAGCGGCGGGCCGGCGCGAAGGCGCTCGTTCCAGGCGAGGTGATGGCAAGCCGCCCGTTCCGCGTCGTCTGTCTCGCCGTGCTGCTCATGTCCCCGACCTTCTTCGCGGCGCTCATGTACCTGCCTCAGTTCATGGAGAAGATCCTCGACTGGAGCCCGCTC
This sequence comes from uncultured Gaiellales bacterium, assembly GCA_964498265.1. GTDB lineage: Bacteria > Actinomycetota > Thermoleophilia > Gaiellales > Gaiellaceae > CAZCIJ01. The sequence goes on from CAZCIJ010000392.1 coordinate 772, forward strand.
GAGGCCGGGGCCGGGTTCCTGCCGATGATGGGGACCTTCGCCGTCTGCTCGTTCGTCGCCGGCACCCTCTACGCGAAGCTCGGCGCCAAGCTCATCGTCTCGGTGGGCGCCGTCGGGCTGTTCCTGGGCATGCTCCTGCTGTCGCTCATCCAGACCGACTCGGGCTACCTCGCCCTGCTCCCGGGGCTGTTCGTCCTCGGCATGGGGGTGGGGCTCTTCTACTCGACCGTCACGACGGCCGGTGTCACGGCCCTCGACCCGTCCCACTCGAGCCTCGCCGGCGCGATCATCTACATGTTCCAGGTCGCCGGCGGCTCGGTCGGGCTCGGTCTCACGACCGCGATCTTCACGAGCGCGTCCCAGAGCCGGCTCGAGAGCGACGCGGCCGCGGAGGGCATCCCCGCGAGCGGAGAGGAGCTCGAGGCCGTCCAGGGCGTGCTCGCCGGCACCGACTCGGCGCAGGCCGTCCTCGCCGAGTACCCTCCGGATGTCGCCGACCGTCTCGTTCAGCTCGTGCGCGACGCATTCGTGGCAGGGTTGCAATGGGCCTTCCGCGTCGACGCCGCCATCGCCTTCGGCGGGCTCGTCGTCTCCGTGCTCTTCGTCGGCGGCACGCTGTCCCTGCGCCGCCGCCGGCGCCAGCTCGGGCCGGAGCTGCCGTGAGTCGAGCCGCCTGTTGACGTCGCCGCGAGCCCTCGCTCGTGCGGCATGCTGAAGGCGGCATGTCCGGGATCCGGGCCGAGACGTCCGTCGACATCGAGCGTCCCCCTGCGGACGTCTTCGCGGTCCTCGCCGACGTCGCTCGCCTGCCGGAGTGGCAGACAGGGTGCGTCGACGTCGAGCTCGAGTCGGAGGGGGCTCTGTCCGTCGGGTCGCGCTTTCGCCAGCGCGTCGTCTTCGCCGGGCGTCACGCGACGCAGCTCGTCGAGGTCCAGGAGCTCGAGCCGGACCGCCTGCTCACGCTGCGGGTGCTGTCCGGGCCGCTTCGGCTGCAGGCACGGCACGCGCTCGAGCCGGTCGACGCAGGCACGAGGCTCTCCGTCGTCATGGAGGGACAGCTCGGCGGGATCGGGCGGCTCGCCGGCGGACTGGTTCGCCGTGGGGCAGAGCACCAGTTCCGCACGTGGTTCCGCCGCCTGAAGGCGCTCGTGGAGTCCGAGACTCCGCCCCTTAAGGCCAGCTGAACACGCCTTAAGACGGCCGCAACGTCCCTCAACCAGGCTCAACGCGCGCGCTGGTTGACTCAGGCGAGATCCGACCCAGGAAGGCCGACTCGACCCGAGAGGTGATCGCGTGACGGAGCAGGAACGAACGCTCGTCCTCGCCGACGAGCCCGACGCTCGCCAGGAGCTGGAACGGGCGCTCTTCGAGATGAAGCGGGTGATCGTCGGGCAGGAGGCGATGCTCGAGCGCGTGCTGGTCGCGCTCATCGCGGGCGGCCACCTCCTCATCGAGGGCGTGCCCGGGCTCGCGAAGACGCTCACCGTGAAGACGCTCGCCGAGGTGTTCGGCGGCGCCTTCCACCGCATCCAGTTCACCCCCGATCTCCTCCCCTCCGATCTCGTCGGGACCCGGATCTACAAGCCTGGGAACGGCGAGTTCTCCACCGAGCTCGGTCCCGTCTTCTGCAACGTGCTCCTGGCC
>CAZCIJ010000393.1:0-2414 GCA_964498265.1 uncultured Gaiellales bacterium
CGATCGAGCGCCGCTTCTCGGCGCGCTCGGCAACGACCTGCTCCTGCTCGGCGAAGGCCTTCTCGAGCCGGCCCTTCTCGCTCGCAAGCGCGTGCCGCGCCTCCTCGACCTCCTGCACGATCGCCGCGTCCTGATCGGAGACGCGCTTGGCGGCATCGATGCGGTCCAGCAGGTCGTCGATGCTCGTGGCCCCCAGGATGATCTCGAGCGCGTTCGTCTCGCCGCCGTTCACGTAGAGAGCGACGAGCCGGTCGGCGAGGGTCTTCTGCGCAACCCTGTTGGACTCGCGGGCGAGATCGAGATGGCGGCGGGCGGCGTCCAGCTCGTCCCGGATCGCCTCGAGCCGCTCGGTCGCCGCGTTGTAGTCGTCGACGACGTGCTCGAGCTCGGCGTCGATCTGCTGGACCTGCGCGAGAACGGCCTCGGCCTCGGCCTCTTTCTGCTCCACCGCCTCGGGCACGGACACGCTGGCGGCGGCGAGGGCGAGCGCGGTCGCGAACGCGACGACGAGCGTACAGGCAACTCGCTTCTTCGAGCTAGAGATCACTCTCTCGCGCGAGCGGGTCCAGGCTTCCGGGGGCAGCTCCGGGCACTGGGCCGGCATGCTAACACCCGGCCTCGACGCAGGTCAACGAGCCTCAGCGTGCCGCTCACGATGCACGTTGCGAATGACACGTAGCCCCTCGAACGAGTGAGCACGCGACGGCACCCTTCTGCTACCGTCGGCCGTCCGTGCGGCCCGAGCTTCGCCTTGCGTTTCGCCTGCTCTTCGCGGCCTTCGCGGCCTCGGCCGTCCTCCTTGCCGGGACAGCCGCGCGCGCGGACGATCCCGACGCGCTGCGCGGCCAGGCGGGGGCGCTCGAGCGCGAGAACGCCCGCCTCGACGACACGGCCCACGGAGCGCTGCTCGAGCTCTACGCGCTCGAGACGAAGCTCGGCCGGGCGACAAGGCACGCGGCGAGGCTGCGCGAGCGTCTCGACGCGCTCGTGCGTGAGCGGGCGAGCGCCTCGCGCCAGCTGAGGATCGCCCGGCAGGCGGAGGCCGCCGCTCAGAAGCGGCTCGGCGACCGCCTCGTCGCGCTCTACGTTGAAGGGAACGTCGATCCGCTCGAGGTTCTGCTGGGGGCCTCGTCGCTCGACGACGCGATCACGGCCCTCGACAACATCGCTCGACTCGCCCGCGAGGACGACCGCATCAGCCGGCAGGCGGAGGAGACGCGCGCCGAGCTCCGACGCGCGGTCGATCGCCTTGCCGCCCGCGAGCGGGAGGTGCGCGAAGCCTCGTCCGTCGCCGAGAGCGCGCGCGCCGCCCTCGCCGTGGCCCGCGACGAGAAGGCGGCCTACCTCGCGGCGCTCGAGCGGGAGCAGGCGCTCAACACGCAGGAGATCCAGCGCCTCGGCGCTCAGGCCGCCGCGGCCGAGCAGCGAACGGCCGAGCTCGAGCCGGCGGCGCCGGCGCAGAGTGAGAGCGCCGGCTCGGGGGCCGCTGCGCTGACCGTCGCCGGCGATCCGGGCATGCCCCGCCCCGGTGGCCAGCTCACGGTCGATGCCGTCGCCTACTCGCTGCCGGTCTTCACAGCCAGCGGTCTTCCTGTAGGGAAGGGGGTCGTCGCCGTCGACCCGTCCGTCATCCCGCTCGGCACGCGCATGTTCGTCCCCGGGTACGGCCCCGCGATCGCGGCGGACGTCGGGACGGCGATCAAGGGCCTGATCATCGACCTCTGGTTCCCGACGTACGAGCAGGCCGTCGCCTGGGGGCGGCGCACCGTCACGATCACGATCTCCGGGTAGCCCTCCCCGGATCGGATCTCCGGCTGACCGTCTACCCTCAACGCGTGCGCCGGTTCCTGGCCCTCCTCGTCGCCGTCTCCCTCGCCGGGGCCGCGCCCGCGTGGGCCGGATCGTCCTCGCTCGAAGGACGCCTGTCACGCGCGCTCGACCGCCCCGGCGTCGTCGCGTTCTCGACCGCTGCGCTCGCGATCGATCTCACCACAGGCTCGGTCGCGTTCCACCGCAACACGTCGACGCCCTTCCGGCCGGCCTCGACCGAGAAGCTGACGGTCGCGCTCGCCGCCCTGGAGGAGCTCGGCCCGGACTTCCGCACCGAGACGGTGGTGCTCGGAGCTGGCCGGCGGCAGGGGAGGATCTGGAAGGGGAACGTCGTCCTGAAGGGATTCGGCGATCCCGAGCTCGACGCGAACGATCTCGACGAGCTGGCGCGTGAGCTCAGGGCGCGCGGCATTCGCCGCATCTCCGGGCGGGTGGTCGCCGACGAGTCGTACTTTGACCGGCGGAGGACGGCGCCCGGGTGGAAGGCCTCCGACTACAAGGTCGAATGCCCGCCGCTGTCCGCGCTCGTCGTCGACCGGGCCGTCCTCGGCGGCCGCGTGAGGGACGCCCCCGCGCTCGCCGCC
>CAZCIJ010000394.1:0-2411 GCA_964498265.1 uncultured Gaiellales bacterium
CAGTAGCTTTAGAGCAAGAGATGAAAGCCAAAAACGTGGAAATGCGTGCGAAAGGTCTCGACGACCTGCGCGGCCTCGTCCTTCCGCAGCAGCCCGTGGTCGACGAACACGCACGTGAGCTGGTCGCCGACCGCCTTGTGCACGAGGAGCGCCGCCACAGAGGAGTCGACGCCGCCGGAGAGCGCGCACAGCACGGGCGCCCGGCCCACCTGATGCCGAATCCTCTCGACCCCGGTCTCGATGACCGACGCCGGCGTCCAGGTCGGGCGGGCGTCCGCCGCTCCGTAGAGGAAGTTCTTCAGGATCGCCATGCCATCGGTCGTGTGCACGACCTCGGGGTGAAACTGGACGCCGTAGAGCCTGCGCTCGTCGTCCTCGAAGGCTGCGATCGGCGTCGACGCCGAGCCGGCCGTCACGCGGGCTCCGGGCGGCGCCGCCACGACCGAGTCCCGGTGGCTCATCCAGGTCACCTGCCGCGCCGCCAGCCCGTCGAAGAGCCTGCTGTCCGTCGCCGCCTCGAGCTCCGTGCGGCCGAACTCCGAGCGCCCCGTGCGCTCGACCGCTCCATCGAGGTCCCTGGCCATGAGCTGCATGCCGTAGCAGATGCCGAGCACGGGCACTCCCAGTTCGAGCACCGCTGGGTCGACGCTGGGAGCGCCCTCTGCGAAGACCGACGAAGGACCGCCGGAGAGGACGAGCGCCCTGGCACGGCGGCGCACGATCTCCTCCGGGGCGATGCTCATAGGCACCAGCTCCGAGTACACGCGGCACTCGCGCACCCTCCGTGCGATCAGCTGCGCGTACTGGCCGCCCATGTCGACGACCAGGACGGGCCTGTCCTCCGGCTCGGGCTCGCGAGACGGAAGGGGAACGACGCTTGCGGCGGCCCGGGGGCTCACCCGGCGCGCCGGTAGTTCGGCGATTCCTTCGTGATGGCGACGTCGTGGGGGTGGCTCTCGCGGAGCCCGGCCGGCGTGATGCGAACGAAGCGCGTGCCCTTTCGCAGCTCCTCGATCGTGCCCGCGCCGCAGTAGCCCATGGCCTGCCGTAGGCCGCCCACGAGCTGGTAGAGGACGTTCGTGACCGCCCCCTTGTAGGAGACCCGGCCCTCGATCCCTTCCGGAACGAGCTTCGCGATGTCCTCGCGGTCGGCCTGGAAGTAGCGGTCGCGAGACGAGGCGCGAGCCTTCATCGCGCCGATCGAGCCCATGCCGCGGTACTCCTTGAAGCGCTCGCCCTGGTGGATGACGACCTCGCCCGGGCTCTCGTCGGTGCCCGCGAGCAGGCTGCCGAGCATGACCGACTCGGCGCCCGCCGCGATCGCCTTGGCGACGTCCCCGGAGAACTGGATGCCTCCGTCGGCGATCACGGGCACGCCGTGCCGCGACGCCGCGCGCACGCAGTCGTAGACGGCCGTGATCTGGGGCACGCCGACCCCGGCCACCACGCGCGTGGAGCAGATGCTCCCCGGACCGACGCCGACCTTCACGGCGTCCGCGCCGGCCTCGCAGAGGGCCTCGGCCGCCTCCGCGGTGGCGATGTTGCCGGCGATGATCTCGACGTCGAAGCGCTCCTTCACGGCACGCACGGTGTCGCTGACCGCGCGATGGTGTCCGTGCGACGTGTCGACGACGAGGACGTCGACGTCCTCGCCGACGAGCCCGGCGGCACGCTCGAGGGCCTCCGCGCCGACGCCGACCGCGGCGCCGACTCTCAGCCGTCCCTGACCGTCCTTCGTCGCGTTCGGGTGCTGGATCCGCTTCTGGATGTCCTTGACGGTGATGAGCCCGCGGAGGTAGCCGCCCTCGTCGACGACCGGCAGCTTCTCGATGCGGTGCCGCCCGAGCAGCTCGCGCGCCTCGTCCAGCGTCGTTCCCACCGGCACCGTCACGAGCCCGTCCTTGGTCATGAGGTTCTCGATCAGCTGCGACGTGTCGTGCTCGAACCGCAGGTCGCGGTTCGTCAGGATCCCCACGAGCTTGCCTTCCTCGTCCGTGATCGGGACGCCCGAGATGTGGTACGTCTCCATGAGCGCGAGCGCCTCGCTCACCCGGTCCCGTGGGCGAAGCGTCACGGGCTCGACGATCATCCCGGACTCGGACCGCTTGACCCGGTTGACCTGAGCGACCTGCTCCTCGAGCGAGAGGTTCCGGTGGATGATCCCGATTCCGCCCTCGCGGGCGAGGGCGATCGCCATGCGAGCCTCGGTGACCGTGTCCATGGCAGCGGACGCGATCGGGATCGCAAGCTCGATCTCTCGAGTGACACGCGTCGCCGTGGAGACCTGGTCGGGGAGAACGTCGGACTCCGCCGGGATGAGCAAGACGTCGTCGAAGGTCAGCCCTTCGCTGACGAACCGCTCCTCGAGCACGAGGAGGCGCTCGATCTCGGCCCGGCCGACCTCGAGGCTG
>CAZCIJ010000395.1:0-2409 GCA_964498265.1 uncultured Gaiellales bacterium
GCTGCAGCTCCTCGTCAGCTACACGAGGCTCGGGAGAGCCCTCCGAGCGACGTCGGACGACCCGCGCGCGGCGGAGCTCATGGGCATCGACCATCGCCGCGTCTACGCGGTCGCGATGGGGATCGCGCTCGCGACGGTCGCTCTCGCCGGCGTCTTCCTCGGCATGCGGACGACCTTCGCCCCGAGCGTCGGGCCGGAGAGGCTCATCTTCGCGTTCGAAGCCGTCATCATCGGCGGCCTCGGCTCGCTGTGGGGAACGCTTGCTGGGGGCATCGTCCTCGGAGTCGCGCAGACGATCGGCGCTCAGATCTCTCCCGGGTGGGGGATTCTCGCGGGACACCTCGTCTTCCTCGCGGTGCTCGCGCTCCGCCCGTCCGGCCTGTTTCCGAGGACGGTCTCGGCGTGAGCACGGCCGAGTTCTCCGTCGTCAGGGCGACGCGCGCGAGCCGCGCAGGATCCCTCGCGGCGCTCGTCGACCTGGCCGTCCTGATCACCATCCCGTTCTGGGCTGCGGCGGGAGACATGCGCACCCTCGCCGAGGCGCTGACGTACCTCGCGCTCGCCCAGATGTGGAACCTCCTCGCCGGCTACGCTGGCCTCGTCTCGATCGGGCAGCAGGCCTTCGTCGGACTCGGCGCGTACGGCCTCTACGTCTTCGGCGACAAGATCGGCCTCGACCCCTTCCTCTCCGTCTTCCTCGCGGCCATCGCCGCCACGATCATCGCCGTGCCGACCGCAGGGCTCGCGTTCAGGCTGCGCGGCGGCTACTTCGCCATCGGCACGTGGGTGATCGCGGAGGTCTTCCGCCTGCTCGTGATCAACACGCAAGAGCTCGGCGGCGGGAACGGCGTCACCGTCGCAGCGGCGGCGCAGCTCGAGCCTTCGACGCGCGACGACGGCACGTACTGGCTCTCGCTCCTCGCCGGCGCGGGCGCCGTCCTGCTCGTGTACCTGATCCTGCGCTCTCGCCTCGGGCTCGCGCTCACGGCGCTCCGGGACAGCGAGCCCGCGGCGCAGAGCCTCGGGGTCAACGTCCTGCGCGCCAAGGTCGCCGTGTACCTCGTCGCCGCGTTCGGTTGCGCGCTGACCGGGGCCATCATCTACCTGGCGCTGCTGCGGATCCAGCCGAACGCGGCCTTCTCCATCAACTGGACCGTCTACATGATCTTCATCGTCGTCATCGGAGGGATCGGCACCATCGAGGGGCCGATCATCGGCACCGCCGTCTTCTTCCTGCTGCAGGAGCTGCTCGTCGACTACGGCACCTGGTACCTCGTCGCGCTCGGAGCCGTCGCCGTCGCCGTCATGCTCTGGGCCCCGGGAGGGATCTGGAACGTCGTCACGCGCCGCTTCGACGTTCCCCTCTTCGCGGTGCAGCGCAGGGTGCGAATCGCCGTCGCGCCCGGCGACCGCGGCGGCGCCGGCGGTCTTCCGAGTAGCTAGTGCGACCTCCAAGCTGCGGGTGTTTCGAGTCAACGTTAGATTCGCTCGACGAGCAGCGCGAGGCCTTGACCGACGCCGATGCAGAGGGTTGCCAGCCCGCGCCGGCCGCCCGAGCGCTCGAGGCGCCCGAGAAGGGTCAGCGCCAGGCGGATCCCGGATGCGCCGAGAGGGTGTCCGAGGGCGATCGCTCCGCCCTCGGCGTTGACGATCTCCGGATCGAGCCCGAGCCGCCTGACGCTCGCGATCACCTGGGTCGCGAACGCCTCGTTGATCTCGACGGCCTCCACGTCTTGAACCCGCCAGCCGGCTCGCTCGAGGACGCGCTCGGTCGAGGGCACCGGACCCAGCCCCATGATGTGCGGCGGAACGCCGGCCGAGGCGGCGGCGACCACCCGGGCGCGGGGGGCGAGCCCGAGCGTCTCGACCGCGGGCTCGCTGGCGACGACGATCGCGCCCGCGCCGTCCGAGAGAGGAGACGCCGTGCCCGCCGTCACGACGCCGTCGGGACGGAACGCGGGCTTGAGCTGAGCGAGCGCCTCTGCGCTCGTGTCCGGACGAGGAACCTCGTCCTCCGTCACGGGGGCGCCGTCCGTGTGGACCGGGACGAGGTCGCGCGCACGGGCATCGGCCGCCGCCGCCGCAAGCTGCTGGGAGCGCAGGCCGAACGCGTCCGACACCTCGCGGGTGATCCCGTCGAGAATCGCGACCTCCTCGGCCGTCTCGCCGAGGCTGATGGTCGCCTTTCCCCCGTCGAGATCGCGCATCCGCGGGTTCACGAGCCTCCATCCGAGCGTCGTGTCGGCGACCTCCCCGGGAGCCCCCCAGGCGCGACCCGGCTTCGTCAGGACCATGGGGGCGCGCGTCATCGACTCGACGCCGCCCGCGATCACCACGTCCGCCTCCCCCACACGAACCTGCTGGGCGGCGGAGACGATTGCCTGCAGCCCGCTCGCGCAGAGCCGGTTG
>CAZCIJ010000396.1:0-2392 GCA_964498265.1 uncultured Gaiellales bacterium
AAGGTCGACGGCGACATGGGGCTCGCGCTGAAGCTCCAGCAGCTCTTCTTCTAGAAACGTCGCTCAGGCGTCTGCCTCTGCTCCTCCTCGACTCCGTCCCGCGGCGGCGTACACGGCATGGCGGGTACTGTGCCGCGCAGGCGGGCTTGCGACACGTAGACGCAGGCAAGAACGACCGACTCGTCGAACTGGCGGTGGAGCGCGGTAGCCAGGGCTTGGGCGGCGTCCTCGAGAGCAGACGCCTGGCCGACCCTTGACTACTCCGCGCCCGTCCAGAGCGCCTGGACCGTGGACTCAGTCGCATCCTCGATTCTCATCGCCGAACCTCCTTGACGTGCTCGCAGCCCGGCAACCGCGATCTCGAAAGGGACCTACACATCTTGATGGAGTCGAGCACGTCAGACCGTGCTCAGGTAGCGGTGCACATTCATGACGGCCATCGAGCCCTCGCCGACCGCCGAGGCGACCCGCTTGGCCGAGCCGTGCCGGACATCGCCTGCGACGAACACCCCCGGCAGGCTCGTCTCGAGGAGCAGCGGGGCTCGATCCGCCTGTTGGTACGAGACCGCGTGGCCATTGGCGAGCCCGTCCGGCCCGGCGAGAACGAACCCGTGTTGGTCGCGGGCGACCGAATCGCCGAGCCAGTCGGTGCGAGGTACGGCGCCGATGAAGATGAAGAGCGCGCTCGCCGGGACGGTCTTCGCCGGGCTCCCGTCTTGCTCGATCACGAGCTGCTCAAGCCGCTCGGAGCCGATCGCCTTCTTCACCTCCGCGACGGTGCGTACCGTGATGTTGTCCGTGACGCCGATCTGGTCGATGAGGTACTGGGACATGCCGCCTGAGAGCGACTCGCCTCGAACGAGCAACGTGACGCGTTCGGCGAACTGCGAGAAGTACATGGCAGCCTGCCCCGCCGAGTTTGCGCCGCCGACGATGTAGACGTCCTCGCCCCGGACCGACTCGCCCTCGGTCATCGCGGCGCCGTAGTAGACACCGGCTCCGGTGAGCCGCTCGATTCCCTCCGCTTGGAGCCTCCGGTAGGAGACGCCGGTCGCGACGAGCACCGCCCGGGACTTGATCTCGCTCCCGTCCTCGAGCTGCACGGTCTGAGAGGGTCCCTCGGCGAGGAGCCTGACCGCCTCCTGCGCGGTCAGGATCTCGACCCCGAAGCGGCGCGCCTGGCTCACAGCCCTGCGGGCGAGCTCGCCTCCCGATACGCCGGCGGGAAAGCCGAGGTAGTTCTCGATGCGCGAGCTCATCCCGGCCTGGCCTCCGGGAGCCTCTCGTTCGATGACGAGGGTGCGCAGACCCTCGGAGGCGCCGTACACGCCGGCGGCGAGTCCCGCAGGGCCTGCCCCGACGACGACGAGGTCGTACAGTGGCATCTCGGCGATCGTCTGGAGCCCGACCCGCTCGGCGATCGCCCGGTTCGTCGGGGTCGGGAGGGTCGACCCGTCGGGAAAGAGCAGGCAGGGCAGGCCCAGCGGGGTAATCTCCGCGACCTCGATGAGCTGGCGGGCCTCCTCGCTTGACTCCGGGTCGAGCCACAGGTACGGGATGTTGTTGCGCGCCAAGAAGTCCTTGACCTGGTGCGAGCCCCGTGCCCACCGGTTCCCGACGACGCGGACTCCTTCGAACGGGGGCCGGTAGGACGATCGCCACTCATCGAGCAGGTCGCCGAGCACGGGATAGAGCTTCTCCTCGGGCGGGTCCCACGGCTTCAGGAGGTAGTGATCTATCTGCACATCGTTGATGGCCTTGATCGCGGCGTCGGTGTCCGCGTAGGCGGTGAGCAGGACCCGCTTCGCCTCCGGGCAGAGCCCCACCGCTCTCTCCAAGAACTCGACGCCCGTCATGCCGGGCATCCGCTGGTCGGCCAGGAAGAGCGCAGCCGGCTCGCTCCTGCGCTTCAACTCCTCGACGACCTCCAAGGCCGCCTCGCCGGACGTGGCCGGCACAACCCGGAACTCCGAGGCGTACTCGCTGCGCAGATCGCCCTCGACTGCCTGTAGCACGTTGGCGTCGTCGTCCACCGTCAGGAGAATGGGTCTCGCCATCGCTCACTCCTCGTCCTGTGTTCGGACCTCGACGCCCTCAGCTCGACACGTCTCGTCGCTCCGCTCGACCGGCAGTTGCACCCGAAAGACGGTCTCGCCGGGCTGCGAGCGGAAATCGACCTGCCCGCCGCAGCGAGCGGTGACGATCCTGCGCGCTACGTCGAGCCCGAGGCCCGTCCCCTCGCCCACGTCCTTCGTGGTGAAGAACGGGTCGAAGATACGACCCCGGATGTCCTCCGGTATCCCGGGCCCGTCGTCCGCGATCTCCACCGTGAGCCGGTGCTCCTTCTGCGCGGTCCGGATTGTGAGGGTCCCCTGCTCGCCCATCGCGTCGA
>CAZCIJ010000397.1:0-2386 GCA_964498265.1 uncultured Gaiellales bacterium
GTGGGCCAAGCGCATGGCGGTATTGCGTACGGTGCGCTCGATCGGGTTGCGGGCGGTGAGCATGCGCGTGTTCGTCTCGCTGGCGCGCAGGACGGCGGCCGCGACCGGGCGACGCTCGGCCTCGTAGGTGTCCAGCAGAGACTCGTGTGCTCTGCCCTGGATGACGTGGGCGAGCTTCCAGCCGAGGTTGACGGCGTCCTGGATACCGACGTTCATGCCCTGCCCGCCGACGGGGCTGTTGAGGTGAGCGGCGTCGCCTGCGAGGAAGACCGGGCCTACGCGGTAGCGCGCGGCGAGGCGGGAGTGGGTACGGTACTCGGCCAGCCATCCCACCTCGCCCAGCTCGACGTCGGGCCGGCTGAGCAGCCGGCCGTTCATGAGTTCGGGGAGTCGCTCGGCGGTGAGCTGCTCGCCGCGGGCGAGGGTGCCGTTGAGCCGGAAGCTGCCCCCGGGCATGGGCATGATCCCGAGCACACCGCGGGTGGAGACGAAGACGTGTGTCTGCTCGGGGTCGAGGTCGCTGCGGAGATGCACGTCGCCGAGCAGGAAGCGTTCCTCGTGGGTCGTGCCCTCCAAGGGCACCCCCAGGGACTGTCGTGCGGCGCTGTGGGCGCCGTCGCAGCCGACGACGTAGCGGGCGCGCAGCTCCTGCCGTCGTCCTGCCTGCTCGACCTCGACACGTGCCTGATCGCCTTCGGTCTCGACTGCGGTCATGCTCAAGCCCCACTGCACCTCGACGCCGGCGGCTTCGAGACGGCGGCGAAGCAGGGTCTCGGTGTGCGTCTGGGGAAGGTTGGCCATGCACGCGTACCGGCTGGGGAGCCGGTCCCAGCGCAGCTGGGCGATCCGCCGCTGCCCGCTCCACAGGCTCGAGGCTTGCGCGCGTACGGCGTGCTGAGCGATCTCGGCTCCTGCGCCGCCGAGCCGATCGAGCTGTTCCAAGGTCGCGGCGTGGACGGTCGTCGCCCTCGACGACTCCCGCTCGGGCCCCGCGATGGCGTCGATCACCGCCACCTCGGCACCACAGCTGGCCACCACGGCGCCCAGCGCGAGCCCGGTCGGCCCTGCGCCCACCACGAGCACATCCACGACGTCACCACCCATCATCCACCTCCGCTTTGACACGTGTAACAACAAATGCTGGCATAGACTTTGGCACGTGTCAAAGAAACCTAGGACGACGGCGGCCGGCGACGCCACTCGCGTTCGCATCCTCGACGCGGCCTGGACGCTCGTCGTCGAGCGCGGGCTGGGCGTGTCGATGCGAGACATCGCCGCCGCGGCGCACGTCACCCGCCAAACCGTCTATTTCCACTTCGAGTCCCGCGCCGGACTGCTCGTCGCCATGGCTCGCCACCGCGACCACGCCGAACGCATCGGCGAGCGGTTCCGAGCCGCCCGAGCAGCCCCAACCGCCCGCCAAGCCCTGACGGCCACCATCCGCGCCTGGTACGCGTATCTCCCCCGCGTCCTCCCGGTCGCACGAGCCCTGCAGAACGCAGCCGCCACCGACGACGCCGCCGCGAGCGCTTGGTGGGACCGCATGGACGCCGTCCGCCTCGTCATCCGGCGCGTGATCCAGCGCCTCGCCGACGACCACGATCTCGACGAGTCGTGGAGCGTCGACGAGGCAACCGACATCCTCTGGTCGATCACCCACCCCCGCGCGTGGGACGACCTCATCAACCACCACGGCTGGAGTCCCACCAGCCTCGTCGAGCGGCACATCCAGATTGCCCACCGCATCCTGCTCGCCCCCGACGATCCCGAGGCCAGGCCTGCTTCCCGCCAGCCGAAGCCCTGAACCTGCTCGGTCGTCCAATCCGGGCTCGTCGGAAGCTCGGGTTCGAACGAGACGCACCCAGTCCTACGTGAAATCCCGCAGGAATTTCACGTGAACTTCCGGAAGATGAGCACGGCGTTGTGGCCGCCGAAGCCGAAGTTGTTCGAGAGCGCCACGCGGACCGGCACCTCACGCGCCTCGTTCGGGATGTAGTCGAGGTCGCACTCCGGGTCGGGATGCTCGTAGTTGATCGTCGGAGGCACGGCGTCGCGCTGGCAGGCGAAGACAGTGACGATCGCCTCGATCGCGCCGGACGCCCCCAGGCAGTGCCCGGTCGCACCCTTCGTCGATGAGACCGGCGTCCGGCGCGCCTTGTGCTCCCCGAGCGCCACCTTGATCACCCGGGTCTCGCTCACGTCGCCGACCGGCGTGGAAGTCGCATGCGCGTTGACGTAGTCGATCTCATCCGGGCTCAGACCGGCGTCCTCCATCGCAAGCCGCATCGCGCGCGCCGGGTGCTTGCCGCTGGGGTCGGGCTCGGTCATGTGGTGAGCGTCCGAGGAGAGGCCGTACCCGACGAGCTCCGCGTAGATCCTCGCGTCG
>CAZCIJ010000398.1:0-2381 GCA_964498265.1 uncultured Gaiellales bacterium
CTTCATCGTGCTCAAGGGCAGGCTGACGATCGAGCTCCGCGACCGGGAGAGCGAGCTCGACGAGGGCGATCTCTTCGTCGTGCCGCGCGGCGTCGAGCACCGGCCGCGCGCAGATCCCGAAGCCCACCTGCTCCTGATCGAGCCGAAAGGAGAGCCCAACACCGGCGACGCGGAGGTCGAGCCTACCCCGGAGGTCGAGATCTGAGCCGGCGCAAGCTCGTCGTCTTCGTGCCCCGCGAGGCGCTCGACCGAGTTCGAGACGCGCTGTTTGCGGCGGGAGCCGGACGCATCGGCGACTACGAGCGCTGCTCCTTCTACACCGAGGGCACGGGGACGTTCCTCGCAGGCGAGACCGCGTCGCCGGCCGTCGGGCTGCGCGGGGTCGAGGAGCGGGTCGCGGAGCTTCGCCTCGAGACTGTCTATCCGGCGGACCGTCACGAGGAGGTCATGGCCGCGTTGCACCATGCCCATCCCTACGAGGAGCCGGCGTTCGACGTCTACGCGCTGGTCGACCCCTGAAAGCGCGCCTCTACACGGACGGTGGCGCGCGCGGGAATCCCGGGCCGGCGGCGGCCGCCTACGTGCTCGAGGCGAAGGACGGCACCGTCCTCGCCGAGCACGGCGAGGCGATCGGCGTCGCCACGAACAACGTTGCCGAGTACCGGGCCCTGGTCGCCGGCCTGCGCAAGGCGGCCGAGCTCGGGATCGCCGAGCTCGAGGTCGTGTCCGACTCCGAGCTGCTCGTCAAGCAGATGACCGGCGTCTACCGCGTCAAGAACGCCGCGCTGCGCGAGCTCTCCGTCGAGGCGTCCCGCCTGGCTCGAGCCTTCCGCGAGGTCACCTACGTCGCCGTTCGCCGCGAGCACAACGAGCTCGCCGACCGGCTCGTGAACGAGGCCCTGGACGCGACAGGATCCTAGAACACCCGTCCGTCCCGGCTCGCGCAGGTGGCACGGCGGGCTTCTGCGCTTCGCTCTCTACACTGGCTGCGTGGGCAAGCTCGCGATCGATCGGGGTGAGCGCGACGGACTAACCGTTCTCGTTCTCAGCGGAGATCTCGACATCGCGGGCGCAGACGCGCTCGACGAGGAGCTCCTGCAGGTCGAGTCCTCCGCGCGGTCCGGCGTGCTCGCTCTCGACCTCCGGGAGATCTCGTTCCTCGACTCGAGCGGCCTGCGAGTCCTGCTCGCTGCGGACGCGCGGGCACGCGGCGATGGGCGGCGCCTCGTGCTCGTGCGAGGTTCCGCTGTCGTTCATCGCGTGTTCGAGATCGCTCTCCTCGACCGGCGCTTGACGTTCGTCGACGACCTCGACGCCATGGAGCGCGAGGGACCCTAGAGTCCCCACGAGAAGCTGTCGCAGAGCGGGAGGTCGTGAATGAGCCGTACCCGCCAGAACGGCGCCGTCGGTCGCGTTCGCCCGGCTGTCTCCAAGCTCGCCACGCTTCCGGAGCACAGCTTCCGGCGCGAGGTGAGGCTCGGGCGGTACGTCCTCGTTCCCCCCCTTCGGCTCTCCCGCGCGGGGCTCGCGGCCGCCATCGTCGGTCCCGGCCTCGTGACGGCGCTCGCGCCGATCACCAACCTCGAGGGCAAGGCGGGGCCCGGGCTTCTCTACCTCCTCGCGGTTCTGCTCGTGACCTATGTGGACGGCTTCTGGGCCGGCCTGCTCGCGACCGGGCTCGCGTTCCTCGGGTACGCGTACTTCTTCGTGCCGCCGATCCATTCATACGACCTCGAAGAAGGCCGGGAAGGGATCGTCACGGGCGTCATCTTCGTCCTGGTGGCGATCGCCACCGTCGTCGCCGTCGAGCGCCAGCGGCTGCTCCGCCGGAGAACGGAGGACACGGCCGACGAGCTCGCCTGGGGCGAAGCGCGTTTCCGCTCCCTCGTCGAGGCCTCGGCGCAGATCATCTGGCACGCCAACGCGGATGGGCGCGACGTGGGCCTCTCGCCGATGTGGCTCGAGTTCACCGGGCAGAGCGAGGCGGAGGCGCGAGACCAGGGCTGGCTCGCGTGCGTCCATCCCGACGACCGGGAGCTCGTGGCGCGACGCTGGGCCGAGGCCATCGAGGAGAGGCACGAGCTCGAGGCCGAGTGCCGCATGCGGGGTCGCGGCGGCGTTTACCGGGTGATGAGCGTCCGCGGCGTTCCGGTACGCGACGAGCGGGGACAGGTGCGCGAGTGGGTGGGCGTCTCGACGGACGTCACCGAAGCTCGCCGAGCCGAAGAGCTCCTCCGCGCGCGAGCGACCCAGCAGCTGGAGCTCGCCGAGCTCAGTCGCCTCGCGCTCGCGAGCGTCCAGCTCGACATCCTGCTCGACGAGGCCGTCAAGGTGATCGCCGAGACGCTCCACGGGGACGCCGGACTCGCCCTCGAGCTGCT
>CAZCIJ010000399.1:0-2359 GCA_964498265.1 uncultured Gaiellales bacterium
CAGCTCGTCATCGGTGCGTCTTCGCATGCTTTGCCGTTCTAGTCGGGGATGCCGGGAGGGCCGAGGATCTCGAGCCCGTATTCCGCGCAGACCTGTGCGATCTTGGCCATGTCGGGCGGCTCCGTCGGAGGCGGCGGGAGGGTACGGCTGGGGGCCGGCTCGCCGAGGGCGCGCAGCATCCCTTCGAGGCCGGCGGGTTCGACCACGAGCAGGAAGTGGGCTTCCTCGGAGCTGACGGTGAAGGTGTGGGGAATCTCGCGCGGGCCGTAGACGAACGAGCCTGCCGGCGCGTCGATTACCTCTCCGCCGACCCAGAAGGTGAGCTCGCCGTCCAGGACGTAGAACCACTCGTCCTCGCGATGGTGGACGTGCAGGGGCGAGCCGGCGCCGCGGCCGGCGAAATGCTCGAGTACGGCGACACGACCGCCGCTGGTCTCGCTCGCGGCCTTGGCGGTGATGTGGCAGCCGAATGCCCACAGTGCCTCTCCCTCGCCCGGTCCAAGGACGATCGGGGCGAGCGCAGAGTCGGCGGGTGTGGCGGCTGCCGACGGAGTCGTGTTCGTCATCGTGTCACTCCTTTGGTCGTGTGCACCTTTGTTGTCACCAGTCTGCGCTTGGAGCGTGCATACGTCGATCCCTCACGCACGGGGATATTTCCTGCGCCCGGTATCGATGAGCGTGGGATTCGCGATAATCCCTGCATGGCTGCCCCCCACTGGCCGGTCGACCGACTCGTCGACGAGGTCGAGCTTCTCGGCACCCGGGGTTTACCGCGGGAGCAGTACTACCGCGAGCTCGCCGAGCGCTTGCGCCGTGTCATCGACTGTGACGCGACCTGCTGGCACACACTCGATCCTGAGACGCAGGTAATGACCAGCGAGGCGCCGCAAGAGCTGATCGAACAGGGTGTGTTCAGCCCCGAGACGGCACCGGCTGCAGGGGCGGTGATTGTCGCCAGCGAGTATCTGCGGGAGGACGTCAACACCTTCGCGGCCCTGGCCCGCAGACGCGTACCGGTCGGCATCCTTTCCGAGGCGACCCGTGGGCACCCGGAACGAAGCGCCCGCTACCGCGAGCTGCTTGGCCCGGCGGGTATCCCGTTCGAGTTGCGGGCCGCCTTCGTCAGCCGCGGCCGCTGCTGGGGCGCCGTCCACATCGCCCGCCGTGACGACAAGCGCGACTTCAGCCGCGAGGACGCCGCCACGCTTGGGCGCGTCAGCGGTGCGATCGCCGACGGCATTCGCACCTCCGTGCGCTTCGAGGCGGCTCGGCGTCCCGACGACCCCGCTGCGCCGGGCCTCGTCGTCCTCGGTCCATCAGACGAGGTGGAGCTGATGACTGCTCCCGCTCGTGAGCTCGTTGCGGCCCTCCGCAGCCCGGCGGTTGCCGCGGAGGAGACGCCTCCGACGCCGCTGCTCGCTCTCGCCTCCTACGCGCGAGGCCGCGACCGCGAAGCCGCGCACGAGGCCTATGTCGCGGCCATGCCCAGCGACGGTGGCTGGATCACACTGCACGCATCATTGCCGGAGGGTCCCGGCGAAGGACGGGTCGCGATCGTCCTCGAACGCTCGATCACCCGGCACGCCGCGGCAGTGCGCCTCGAGGCACACGGAGTGACTCCACGCGAACGCGAGGTCGCGGCGCTGCTTGCCCAGGGGCTGTCGAATCCCGAGATCGCCGAGAGACTCGTGCTTTCGCCCTTCACCGTCCAGGATCACATCAAGAGTCTCTACGAGAAGACCGATGTTGCCTCCCGCCAAGAGCTGGTCGCACGCATCTTCCTCGACGACTACATGCCGCAGATAGTCGAAGGGACGCCGCTGACGTCCGTAGGCGGCTTCGTCAAACGCAAGTAGACATCGAGCGAAGCGGCGCAGGCGCGCCTGAGGTCATTGTCGAGCACTACTCTGGGCCCCCACGAACTCGTGGAGGTTCGGGGGTACGGGTTAGCTGTCACGCTCATGTAGCGACAAACGGGTTAGGCAGGGAGACGGTCGAGCGACGACCCGACTCTGGGGCCCCACCGGGCCCTCGCGACCGGCGAGCGGTTCGTCGGGATGCTCGACCGCCTCCGCTGCGAGCGCCATGCCGAGTATCCGGACGAGCTCGTGCTGCTCGCCCGACGGCGCCTGCTCCGACGGCGTCGAATCGCCGTTCTGGCCACGAGAGGCGCGGTTCCCCCATCCAGGGCCAGGCGCGATCGTCCGGTCGAGCTCGATGCCCGCGGTAGGCCAACTGCCGGCTCGCACGATGGTGATCGGTGCGGGTTGGCGATAGTCTCCAAGCGGCAGAAGAAGATGGGTAGATCTATGAGCGAGCGAGGGTTTTCGTGAAAAAGCCGGGCGAGCGGATCTCGATC
>CAZCIJ010000400.1:0-2330 GCA_964498265.1 uncultured Gaiellales bacterium
AGTCGAGCTCGCGACCGCAGACGCGCGTGCGGACGCCTCGCTCTTCGAGGCGCTCGTGGACTGCCGACCCGAGGCGGCCGGTCCCGACGACGCGGACGGATTCGAACACGGCTCCAGTTCCCTACGCGGATACCGGGCTGCTTCGAGTGTAGACGATGCGATCCCGTTCGCGCTCGGGGGCGGCGGATGCCTGCGCTACCCTGGGCGGCGGAGCGCCCGCCGTCCCGCGTACGCGCTCGGATGCTCATGGAAGACTGGCTGCTCGACCACGGCTGGAGAATCGCGCTCATCGTCGTTCTGGCGCTGGTCGCCCTGTGGCTCGCCCGGCGTGCGATCCCGAGAGCGATCAAGCTCGCCGTGTCCGCCGACCGCTTCACCGACGTGAGCGACTCTGTCGCGCTCGAGGAGCAGGCCAAGCGTGCTGAGACGCTCTCGAAGGTCCTCGTCCACTTCGTCGACGTCATCGTCGTCTTCGTGGCCGTGCTGCTCGTCCTCGGCGAGCTCGGCATCCCGCTCGGGCCCCTGGTCGCCAGCGCCGGAATCGTGGGCATCGCGCTGGGCTTCGGGGCCCAGTCGATCGTGCGCGACACGCTGGCGGGCCTCTTCATCCTCATCGAGAACCAGTACCGCACCGGCGACGTCGTCACGGTCGCAGGCATCAGCGGCACCGTCGAGGAAGTGACCCTGCGGCGGACCGTCCTCCGAGACCTCGACGGTGTCGTCCACTCGATCTCGAACGGCGAGATCATGATCTCCTCGAACATGACCCGCGGCTGGTCGCGGGTGAACCTCAACGTCAGCGTCGCCTACGACCAGGATCTCGACCGGGCGCGGGCCATCCTCGATCACGTCGGCGAGGAGCTTGCCGCGGACCCGGAGTGGAGCGGGCTCATCATCGAGGCGCCGAGGGTCCTGCGCGTCGACGCGTTCGAGGAGTCCGGGATCGCGCTCAAGATCCTCGCCAAGACGAAGCCGGTGAAGCAGTGGGAGGTGGCAGGCGAGCTGCGGCGCCGCATCAAGGCCGCCTTCGACGCCGAGGGCATCGAGATCCCCTACCCGCACCGGACGGTGGTCGTCCGGCGAGACGAGGACGCCGTCGACGGCGTGGTCGGCGACGGGGACTGAGAGCCGAGCCTACTCGTCCGGACGAGGCTCGGCCCGGCGGGCGCGCACGGCATCGAGCCGCTCCTGCAGCAATAGCGCACCCGGGATGAGCGCGATCGCGAGGAGCGCGAAGAGCACGACGCCGAACGCGAAGATCGCCGCCATGACGATCAATCCCATGCCTGCGCTCACGCGCTCAGTCTAGTGCCGTGTGCGGGGAGGAGGCGCGAGCAGGCGCCACCCGGAGCGGTGTAGCGTTCGCGGGATGAGCACGCAGGGGCGCGATTCCGAGGTCGCCGAGGGCGTCGTTCGCCTGGGCAGCTCGCTCGTGAACTGGTACCTGGTCGAGGACGCCGGACGCGTGACCGTCGTCGACGCAGGTCTGCCCGGATACTGGCGGCAGCTGCCGGTGGCGCTCGAGGGTCTTGGGCGCCGGCTCGGCGACGTCGCTGCGGTCGTGCTCACGCATGCGCACCCCGACCACGTCGGCCTCGTCGCGCGGGTAGCGACGGAGGCGCGTGCGCGCGTGCTCGTGCACGAGGCCGACCTCGAGATGCTGCTCACCGGGCGGCTGCCGAAGACCGAGCGGTCGTTCCTCCCGTACCTCTGGCGGCCGGCCGCCATCCGGCTGTTCCTGCATCTCGCGCACATGGGCGGCGCCCGCATCGCGAGGCCGGAGTCGGCCGAGACGTTCGGCGACGGAGACGAGCTCGACGTCCCGGGCGGCCTGCGGGTCGTGCACGCGCCGGGACACAGTCCGGGCTGCTGCGTCCTCCACCTCGAGGACCGCGGCGTGCTCTTCGCGGGCGACGTCCTCTACACGCTCAACCCCGTGACCGGCAGGCGCGGTCCGCAGGTGGGGCCGAGGTCGTTCAACGTCTCCACCCAGCAGGCGCTCGACTCCCTCGCCCGCATCGAGCCGCTCGAGGCCGGCGTCGTCCTGTTCGGGCACGGCGAGCCGTGGCGCGAGGGCGTGGCGGCAGCCGTGCAACAGGCCCGAGCGGCCGGCCCGAGCTAGACGATTGATCGATGAATCGATCAATCGTCTCCTTATACGGGGCCGCTTCGCGGCCCTACGGCATGGCCGTCCCAGTCACCAGCGCCGAAGCGGCCGATTGGGCCGCTGCGGCGGTGCCTAGCGCGACGTTTGATCGGACTTTCCGATCAAACGTCTAGAGGTCGTAGGGAAAGTCCGTCAGCAGCTCGGCGCCGTCCTCGTGGACGAG
>CAZCIJ010000401.1:0-2329 GCA_964498265.1 uncultured Gaiellales bacterium
GCCGACCAGGCGCGGCAGTCGAAGCTCCTGGCCACGATGCGCCGGGACCTCGACTTCGACTGCGACCCGGCCCGGCTGGTGCTCGCGCCGCCCGACCGCTCGCAGCTGCGGGAGATCTTCAGGCGCTTCGAGTTCCGCAACCTGCTGAGACGCGTGGACGAGCTGGACGCCGCTCTGCCTGCGGCAGACCGGCGTCCAGCGGATGCCGTCTCGACATCCTGGGTCGAGGGCCCGATCGGGCACGTGGTCGGGCGAGCGGCGCTCGTGACGGCCGACGGCCGGGCGGCGGTGGCCGTGGAGGGTCAGCCGGTCCGTGTCGGGCCCTGGCGGACAGAGGATCTCCGCGAAGCGGAGATCCTCTGTCCGGCGTTCAGCTCGCTCCCGCCCGAGCTCTGGCGCGCGGGGATCGAGCCCGCCGACGACATCGAGGTCGCGGCGTACCTCATCGACCCGAACCGGGCGACGTACCTGCTCGACGATCTGGCGGCCGAGTACGGCATCGACGCGAGGCCGGATCCTCCCGCCGAGCCGGAGAGGGAGGCGCTCGTCCGCGCGACTGCGTCGGTGCTCGCGCTCTCTGCTCCACTCCGCCAGCGTCTTGAGGCGCTCGAGCTGCTCCCGCTGTACCGTGACGTGGAGCTGCCCTTGACCGTCGTCCTGCGGGCGATGGAGGACATCGGCGTGAGGATCGACGCCTACCGGATGGGCGAGATCACCGCTCGCCTCGCCGACAGGGTCGAGGAGCTCGAGGCGCGGGCGCACGAGCTCGCCGGGGAGCCCTTCCTCCTTGGCTCGACCCAGCAGGTCGCGCGCGTCCTCTTAGAGACGCTCGGCCTCGAGCCCGGCCGGAAGGGCAAGACGGGATACTCGACCGACACGCGAGTCCTGCGTGGACTGCGCGACGCGCACGCGATCGTCCCCGTGATCGAGGAGTGGCGCGAGTACTCGAAGCTCCTGAACACCTACCTGGGTCCGCTGCCCGAGCTGATCTCGACCGTGGACGGCCGGTTGCACACGCACTTCAACCAGACCGTGGCCGCCACGGGGCGGCTGTCGACGTCGAACCCCAACCTCCAGTCCATCCCGATCCGCACCGAGCTGGGCCGCTCGATCCGCAGCGCCTTCGTCGCCGAGCCGGGCTGGAAGCTCGTCTCCGCCGACTACTCCCAGGTCGAGCTTCGCATCCTCGCGCACGTCTCCGGAGAGCCGAAGCTGCGCGAGGCGTTCCTGCGAGGGGACGACATCCACGCCGCGACGGCCGCCGAGGTGCTCGGCAAGGAGCAGGCCTCGCTGACGAAGGACGAGCGCAACCGCGCGAAGGCCGTCAACTTCGGGATCATCTACGGCATCAGCGCCTTCGGCCTCTCCGAGCAGCTCGAGATCGCGCGCGAGGAGGCGCAGTCCTACATCGACACGTACCTGGCGCGCTTCCCGCGCGTGCAGGAGTTCATCAGACGGACGGTGGAGGAGGCGGAGCGAGCCGGCGAGGTGCGTACGCTCCTCGGTCGGCGGCGGCCCGTGCCCGAGCTGCGGGCGTCCAACCGCCAGACGCGCTCCCTCGGCGAGCGGCTGGCGGTCAACACCGTGATGCAGGGGACGGCGGCCGACATCATCAAGGTGGCGATGGTCGCCATCCACCGGCGCCTGCGCGCCGAGGGGCGCGCCTCGCGGCTCGTGCTCCAGGTGCACGACGAGCTGCTCCTCGAGGCGCCCGCTGCGGAGCTCTCGGCGGTGCGGGAGCTCGTGCGCGCGGAGCTGTGCGGGGCCTACCCGCTGGATCCGCCGCTCGTCGTCGACATCGGCGTCGGCGACGACTGGAGCGAGGCAAAAGCCTAGGGATCACGTGCAGCAGGCGGCACGAAGTACGCTGCTACAATGCGCCGTTCCGAGATGGCAAACGAGACCGCCGCCGAGACCGATACGACCGACGCCGGCTGGGTTCGAGCCGACGATGGCACGCTGATCCCCGACTACGACGCCACGATCCCCGTGATCAACGAGGGGGAGGTCGTGCGCGGAACCGTCGTCCGAGTCGACAAGGACGAGGTGCTCGTCGACATCGGCTACAAGTCCGAGGGCGTCATCCCGGTCTCCGAGCTCTCGATCAGGCGCTCGGTGAACCCGGCCGACGAGGTGCGTCTCGGCGACGAGATCGACGCGCTCGTGATGACCAAGGAGGATGCCGAGGGGCGGCTGATCCTGTCCAAGAAGCGAGCCCGCTTCGAGATGGCCTGGAAGCGCATCGAGGCGTCCGCCGAGAGCGGCGAGCCGGTCGAGGGCAACGTCATCGAGGTCGTCAAGGGCGGCCTCATCCTCGATCTGGGCGTGC
>CAZCIJ010000402.1:0-2323 GCA_964498265.1 uncultured Gaiellales bacterium
CATGGGTTTTGACGGTGGTATTGCTGACGAAGAGCTCCCTGGCGATCTCGCCGTTCGAGAGGCCGCGGGCGACAAGCTTCAGTACCTCAAGCTCGCGATTGGTGAGCTCGGAAAGCGCAGCTGGCGGAAGCCGCAGCGAGTCCGGCGGCCGGCGGACGAACTCCTCGATCACCCGGCGTGTCACGGAGGGCGAAAGCAACGCCTCTCCGGAGGCGACGGCACGGATCCCGGCGACGAGCTGCTCGGGCGGCACATCCTTCAGCAGAAAGCCGCTCGCGCCGGCGCGGAGCGCCTCGTAAATGTACTCGTCCATGTCGAGGGTCGTCAGCATCACAACCTTCGTCTCGACGCCCTTGTCGGCGACGAGCAGGCGGGTGGCCTCGATCCCGTCGAGCTCGGGCATGCGGACGTCCATCAGCACGACCTCCGGACTCGATCGGCGCACCTCGGCCACGGCCTCACGGCCGTCCTCGGCCTCGCCGACCACCTTCATGTCCTCCTCGGCCTCGAGGATCATCCGAAAGCCCGCCCGCACCAGTGCCTGGTCATCGGCGATGACGACACGGATGCTGCCAACCTCGGCCCGGGCATGCCCACTCGTGTCGGGCGAGCTGCTCAAGTTCCGTCGCTCCTCGATCTCTCGATCGCCAGCCGTCCCGACCGGAGTCCGCAGGAGCTGCTCCTGCGCGGCGAGAACGTCGCTGCCGCGTCGCTGGCGCTCGAGAGCGTCTGCTCCTCGCCCTCGCGATCGGCGCCGTGCGAGGTGTCGGTTCCGCTCGGGAGGTCGGCCATCGCTTAGCCGAGGGGAAGGCGGGCGCGCACGCTAAAGCCGCCCTCGGGGCGCGGCCCTGCCTCGAGTTCGCCGCCGTAGAGGCTCAGGCGCTCCTGCATCCCCAGCAGGCCCTGACCACCCCCGTCGTCGGAGCCCGTACCGTCACCGTCGTCGGAGACGACGATCTCGACCTCCTCGGTCCCGTAGCGGACGAGCAGCTCGGCCCTCGTCGCACGGGCGTGCTTGAGCGCATTCGTCAGCCCCTCCTGGACGAGGCGGTAGGCCGTGAGATCGGCCCCGGGTGGGAGCGGGGTCGCCTCCCCTTCGATTCGAAGCTCGACCGCCAGCCCTGCCTCGCGCACCTGGGAGAGGAGCCGATCGAGGGATTCGAGGCTCGGCTGGGGCGCGAGCGCCGGGGCTTCCTCCGGCTGGCGCAGGACGCCGACCAGACGGCGCATCTCGGCGAGCGCCTCGCGGCCCGTCTGCTCCACCGACTCGAGCGCCTCTCGCTCCCGCTCCTGCTCGGGGAGCAGAAGCCGGCGCACGGCGCCGGCCTGCACGGTCATCACGCTGACGCCGTGGCCGATCACGTCGTGCAGCTCCCGCGCGAGCCGTGCCCGCTCCTCGGCGATCAACTGGCGTGCTTGCTCCGCGCGCTCCCGCTCGAGCCGTGCCGCCCGCTCCTCCGCCTCGCTTGCCTGCTGCTCCTTGCGGGCGAGCGCGAAGCCCGCGAGCCAGGCGATCGAGGCGACGATGCTGAAGCTAGCGAACTCGTAGTGTCCGCCGCGGGGTCGTTCAGAACGAGGGCGTCGACGGCACCGATCGCGATCGCCGATCCGGCGAGGGCTTGGCGGCGATCGCGCAGAAGCCCGAACAGGAAGGTCGCCGTTAGCGCGACCACGATCGGCAGGGGCCAGATCTCGAGCACCGGCTCCTCGGCGAAGGAGAGGGCGGCGAGCGCGACGAGCGCCGCGGCGGGCGCGGCGAAGGGAAAGCGGCGCCGTGCCAAGAAGGGGAGCGTGATCGCGAGTACCACCGGGATGCGGGCCGCGAGCGGCGCCACGTCGTCCCACGGCAACCGATTGTGCTCGTCCACCACGACTTGGGCGATCCCGGCCGCGGCGGCCAGGACGATGACCAGATCGACGAGGTAGCGCAGAAAGAGGGGCTGCAGGCGTGCGCGCACGCCCTGAAGGTACTCCTCGCGCGCGCTCGTCGCATCGTCCGCGCGGCCGATCTGGAAGTCGTTCGCAGGGAGGACGCAAGAGTCGCGCTCTGCTTCCCGCGAAGGGCAGCAAGATCGCCGGCGCGGCCGAGCGCAGATCGTCGCCGCGGCGGACGACAGCGGGGCTCGCCCGACCTAGCCTCCCCCCGTGTTCAAGAAATAACGCAGACGAAGGAGACGCGAGATGATCCAGGCAGGAGATGTGATCGAAAACCCGGTCACGGGGGAGCGGATCCGCTTCCTCGAGACCGCAAAGGAGACCGGCGGTGAGTCTGGGCTTCCCCCGCTTCCGTGGACAGGTAGACGTTAGGCAGCCTTTCGTTGTT
>CAZCIJ010000403.1:0-2311 GCA_964498265.1 uncultured Gaiellales bacterium
AGTCCTCGGGGACAAACGTCGGCTCGAGCGAGTAGTCGATGCTGGCCGTGGCCCGCAGCCCGAGCACGTCCCAGTTCTCGTCGAAGGTCACGTGCTCGCGCGGGAGCACGAAGACGCGGATGTCCGGAGCACCGGTCTCGAGGAGGCGCGGCGAGCCGTCGTCCTGGCAGACGACCCCGCCGATGTGGATGTACTCGGCGTGCTTGACGCCCGACCCGTAGCTCCACTTGCCGCTCAGCACGAAGCCGCCTTCGTCGGGCACCGCCTTGCCGTTCGGGGTGCCCGTCCCCTCGATCACCGGCACGCGATCGCCGGGGAAGAGCTCCTCGACTGCGACGTCTCCCAAGTACGCCGCGCCGGTTCCGATCGCCAGCGCTCCCGCCATCAGGACCCAGCCGGTGGAGGCCTCGGCGTAGGAGAGCTGCTCGATCACCTCGATCGCCTCCACCGGCCCAAGCTCGGAGCCGCCCGCGACGCGGGGCGTCCAGAGCCCCCAGAAGCCGCCCTTGTGCAGCGCCTCGACGACCTCGTCGACCAGCACGCCCTCGGCCTCGTTGGCATCTGCCTTCGAGCTGAAGAAGGGCGTCAGCGCCTTCGCTCGCTCGAGCATCTCAGACGGCACCGCGCCCTGCCCGCTGCCCGATCCGTCCACCCCGCCTCGCGCGTGGACGCCTGTGACCTCCGTCATGCGTGACGAACCTCCCTCCCGGAAGGGCGAGGCGCGGACCAACGACGTGAGAACGATCCCGCTTCCGCCCCGGCCATCGGGCAGAGGGACGGCCCATACCTCCCGTCTCGATGCCAGTACGCCGGCGCAAGAGATCGTCGTTGCGAGCCACGCCAGTTTCTGCGAACGATTGCAGGAGTCTAGGGAAGACCGGGCGGCGATGTCAACGCGGAGCCTCTCGACCCGGTGGCGGGCCCGTCGAGCGCCGGACGACGAGGCGCGTCTCGAGCAGCATGGTGCGCGGCGGCGGCGCGTCGCTCTGGAGGCGCTCGAGCAGGAGCTGCGCCGCTCGCGTGCCGAGCTCGTAGACGGGGACGTGCACGGTCGTGAGGGGCGGGGCGAACTTGTCGGCGAACGGCATGTCGTTGAATCCCACGACGGAGAGATCCTCGGGGCAGCGCCGGCCGAGCTCCGCCGCGGCCCGATACACCCCGACGGCGATGAGGTCGTTCCCGGCGACGATCGCCGTGCATTCCGGCCAGGCGTCGAGCAGCTCGCGCGCCGCGCTCGCACCCGCCTGCTCCGTGAAGCCGACGGCGAACGCGACCGTGCGCTCAGAGACCTCGAGCCCGCGCGCCGTCATCGCCTCGACGAAGCCGCGATAGCGCCAGAGCCCCGTCGACATCTCCTGCGGTCCCGCCACGTGCCCGATCGCGCAGTGACCGAGTCCCGCCAGATGCTCGACGGCCTGCTGGACGCCGCGGCGGTCGTCGGGGACAACGGCGAACACGCCGTCCCGCTCCAAGGTGCGATTGACGAGGACGAGGGGCAGGTCCTCCTCGAGCGCGGCCACGACCAGCGAGTCGCCTCTGGCCGCGGTGGCCATGATGAACCCGTCGACCTGGCGCCCGCGAAGCGTCTCGAACATCCTGCGCTCCCGGGCAGGGTCCCCGTCGGTGTTCGTGAGAAGCGCCGTGTAGCCAGACGGGGCGAGCGCGTCCTCGATTCCGCGCACGATCGGAGGGAAGAGCGGGTTGGTGAGGTCCGGTATCACGACGCCGATGCTGTACGAGCGCCGGGTGCGCAGGCTGCGCGCGAGCCTGTTCGGCTCGTACCCGAGCTGGCGCGCCGCCGTCTCGACCCTGCGCGCCGTCTCGGCCTTCACCAAGTGGCGGGTGTGCTCGTTGAGGACGCGCGACGCCGTCGCGGGGTTGACGCCGGCGAGCTCCGCGACCTCACGCAGGGTTACGCGCGTCCCCGACACCGTCTAGGCCTCGCAGCTCTCCGAAGCACAATCCAGATCCTCCCTTCCGACCGCGAGAAGTATGCCAGTGCGAACGATTGCGGGCAGCCCCGGACCGGGCTAGACTGTCGCCCGCTCGCGTGTCACGTGCGCCGCGCGTCAACCGTCGCGTTGCCTGCCTCGGAGCGGCTCGAAGAGGACGGAGGCGGCACGGACGATGCGCCACGGGCGCTCACGACGAAGGGGGGATGGTCGGAGATGAAGGAGAGCCGTTCGAGGATCCTGACCACGCACGTCGGAAGCCTGCCGCGCCCCGACGCGTTGATCGAGCTCTACGGTCGGCGCTACGAGGGCAAGGCGAGCGAGGAGGAGCTCGCGGAGCACCTGCACACCTCGGTCGA
>CAZCIJ010000404.1:0-2286 GCA_964498265.1 uncultured Gaiellales bacterium
GGAAGTCGCCGGTGCCGTGCGCGTGCTGCTCCATGAGCGATCGAGCCGCGTCCGGATCGCGCCGGGAGATCGCCTCGAGGATGGCCCTGTGCTGGGCGTTCGACACGCGCAGTGCCTCGGGAGGATGGGGGATCAGCGCCATCAGATCGCCGATCTCGCTCTGGATCGACGCCTCGGCGGCGGTCATCCGCTGCGAGCGCGCGGCGGACGCGATCGTCAGGTGGAACCGGCTGTCGTCTCGGCGGAACTGCTCGTAGCTCCTTGCCGCCGCCATCGCCCCGACGAGCGAGCGCAGCGCCTCGAGCTCGGCCTGGCTCGCTCGCTCCGCTGCGAGTGCGGCGCTCGCGCCCGCGACCGCGGCACGGAAGTCGGTGACGTCGCGCAGGGCCTCGACGCTCAGCGCGCGAAGGCGGGCTCGGGCTGCCCGCGCGGGCGGCAGGGGGACGGC
This sequence comes from uncultured Gaiellales bacterium, assembly GCA_964498265.1. GTDB lineage: Bacteria > Actinomycetota > Thermoleophilia > Gaiellales > Gaiellaceae > CAZCIJ01. Next base: position 449 of record CAZCIJ010000404.1, read on the forward strand.
GCGGCGGACGAACGTCCCGCCGCCACGCCCGCGTCTCGTCTCGACGTACCCTGCCTCGCGGAGGATCGCGAGCGCCTGGCGCAGCGTCATCGGGGCGATGCCGAACCGCTCGGCCAGCGCCGCCTCCGCCGGCAGGCGCTCGCCGACCTCGAGCAGCCCGAGCCCGATCGCCTCGCCGAGACGGCGCACGGCCTGCTCGACGAGACCCGATCCCCCGATCGGCGAGAACACGACTGCCCTGGCGACAGCCAGCGGCTCCGCCGGTGTCGATGCCGTCCCAGAAAACATCTAGCGCTAGACACTTATACCGAACGCCTCTAGCATCGACGGCGCACAGAAGGAGGGTTCGATGGCGGAGCGCACCATGCCCGGCACGGAGCGGAATGGGAACGGCGCGATTCCGGCGGAGTTCCTCGACGAGTGGCGCAACGCCGCGTACAACTGCTTCAGCTCCGGGCACAAGTTCTGTCGCGAGGTGTGCCCGGTGATGCAGGTCACGCGCGACGAGCGCCACACGCCGACGGCGTTCCACGCGAACGTCGTGGCCATGGACCGTGGCCACCTGGGGATCGAGGACGTCGCGCGCGACTACGTCCACTGCACGCAGTGCGGGGCGTGCGAGCTGCGCTGCCCCAACACGCTCTTCACCGGGGACTTCTACCGTTTCCGGCAGCGCACCGTGGACGTCGTCAAGGCGATGCGGGCCCTCGCCGTCGACCAGGGGATCCACCAGCCGGGCTGGAGGCGCTGGAGCGAGCTCACCGACGAGGGCAAGAACGAGCCCGTCGTGGACGGCGTGACGCCCGTCTCGCAGGAGCACGTCGCCGACTGGGCGCGAGGTCTCGATCTGCCGGTCGGCGGCGAGACGGTGCTGTTCTGCGATTGCGAGGCCGCCTTCTACCGCACGTCCCAGCCGCGGGCCGTGGCACGGATCCTGCGCAAGGCCGGCGTCGAGTTCGGGCTCATGCGCGAGCAGTGGTGCTGCGGTGGACCTGCAGCGGAGATGGGGTACGCCGAGCAGGCGCGGCGCTTCGCGGAGCACAACGTCGAGGACTGGCGGGCGGTCGGCGCCAGGCGCGTCCTCGTGCTCGACCCGCACGACTACATCGCGTTCACCGAGGACTACCCCCGCTACTTCGGCGGGGCCTTCGACTTCGAGATCGTCCTCGTACTCGAGCTCGTCGCTCAATTGCTACGGGACGGTCAGCTCGCGCTGACCGTCCCGATCAATCGCGTTGCGACCTACCACGACGCCTGTCGCTTGAACAAGCGGAAAGGCATCCACGAGGCGCCGCGCGACATCCTTCACGCGATCCCTGGCTTGACCTTCAAGGACGTCGATCACGTCACGCAGTGGTCGTACTGCTCCGGGGCCGGGGCGGGCCTGTCGATCGAGCGCCCGGACCTCACCGCGGAGATCTCGCAGCGGCGCGTGGCGAAGGCCGCCGAGCTCGAGGTGGACGCGCTCGTCTCCGCCTGCGTGTGGTCCGAGCGGCCGCTTGCGAGCGCTGGTCAGGAACGAGAGATCGACGTGGTCGATCTCATGGAGCTCGTCGCCGAGGCCGCAGGCTTGGAGGCGTGAGATGGTCGTCGCGGCGCTACCCGACACCCTGATCGGCGAGCTCGTCGCGATCTGCGGCGAAGAGCACGTGTTCACCGGCAAGACTGCGCTCTTCAACCGGGCACGTGTCCCCTCGCCGTTCCCGGCGCACAGGTGGGAGGACTACATTCCGCAGGCGGTCGTGCTGCCGACGAGCGCCGCGCAGGTCTCCGAGGTCGTCAAGCTCGCGAACCGCCATCGAGTGCCCGTCGTGCCGCGGGCGGGCGGCACGGGGCTG
>CAZCIJ010000405.1:0-2280 GCA_964498265.1 uncultured Gaiellales bacterium
GCCTTCAGCTTCTGGAGGATCATCGCCGAGATCTCGGGCGGCGCGTACTCCTTCTCGCCGGCCTTGACCCGCGCGTCGCCGTTCGGGCCGGCGACGACCTCGTACGGGACGATCTTCATCTCCTCCGAGACCTCGCCGAACTTCCGGCCCATGAAGCGCTTGATCGAGAACACGGTGTTCTGGGGATTGGTGACGGCCTGCCGCTTCGCAGGTGCGCCGACGAGTCGCTGCCCGTCCTTCGTGAACGCGACCACCGACGGCGTCGTCCGCCCGCCCTCGGCGTTCGGGATCACCGTCGGCTCGCCGCCCTCGAGCACCGCCATGCACGAGTTCGTGGTTCCGAGGTCGATGCCGATAGTCTTCGCCATGAATGAGCTTCCTCCTGATGAGCTTGAGAAAATCTTAGTCTGTTTATAGCAGATCGTATCCCCGGGCGACCCTGCGCTGTGTGCAGGCCCCCAGCCGGGGGTGCGAGCCATTCGGAATCAATCGTCTAGTCTTGCTGGTATGGAGCGTGTGCACGACACGCTCGGACGGCCGCTCCGGGATCTGCGGATCTCGGTGACCGACCGCTGCAACTTCCGCTGCACCTACTGCATGCCGAAGGAGGTCTTCGGCCGCGGGTACGAGTTCCTCAAGCGCGAGCAGCTTCTGAGCTTCGAGGAGATCGCCCGCCTCGCAGCCGTCTTCGCCGGCCACGGCGTCGAGAAGATTCGCCTGACCGGTGGCGAGCCGCTGCTCCGGCGAGACGTCGAGCGGCTCGTGGCGATGCTAGCGGAGATCCCGGGCCTCGACCTGACGCTGACGACGAACGGGTCGCTGCTCCCGCGCAAGGCCGCCGCTCTGCGCGAGGCCGGGCTGCGACGCGTCACCGTGAGCCTCGACTCGATCGACGACGACGTCTTCCGCACGATGAACGACGTCGACTTCCCGGTCGCGTCCGTCCTCGCTGGCCTCGAGGCTGCTGCGGCGGCGGGCCTCGCGCCGGTCAAGGTGAACATGGTCGTCAAGCGCGGCGTGAACGACGGATCGATCCTCGAGATGGCCCGCTTCTTCCGCCGGACCGGTCACATTCTCCGCTTCATCGAGTACATGGACGTCGGCGCCACGAACGGCTGGCGCATGGACGAGGTCGTGTCGGCGAAGGAGATCCTCGAGACCGTCGACAGCGTGTTCCCGCTCGAGCCCATCTCGCCGAGTTACCGGGGCGAGGTCGCGCGACGCTGGCGCTACCGCGACGGCGCGGGCGAGATCGGGGTGATCGCGTCGGTCACCCAGCCGTTCTGCGCCGACTGCACGCGGGCCCGACTCTCGGCGGACGGGAAGCTCTACACGTGCCTCTTCGCGACCGCCGGTCACGACCTGCGCGGGCTCGTGCGGGCCGGCGCCACCGACGAGGAGCTGCACGCGGCGATCGGCCGCCTCTGGAGCCGTCGGAGCGATCGCTACTCGGAGATCCGCTCCCGGGAGACTCCGGCGGTCCCGAAGGTCGAGATGTCCTACATCGGCGGCTGAAAGGTGAACCGCGCAGCGGCCGCGCCCGCAGGGCGCCAGGCCGCGAAGACCCAGGCCGGCGAAGCCGCTCGCATCAAGAACCAGTGGTTCGCCACGAGAGTGAACTGCAGGTTCGCCGACGCAGCGACCACGCTCGAGCGGCACGGCAGCGGCGATGTCGAGGCGACACCCGGCGACATGACCGGGACGCCTGCTCCGGCCTGGCGCTGCGACCGTCCTTGCTAGAGTAAGGGGATGGCAAGGGTCACGAGCAAGCTCCAGGTCACCATTCCGAAGACGATCGCGCAGCGCTACGGGATCGAGCCGGGTGCGGAGATCGAGTGGCTGCCCGCCGGCGAGGCGATCCGGGTCGTCCCTCATGCGGATGAGCAACGCGTGCCCGATCGCGCCCGCCGGCTCGAGCTGTTCGACCGCGCGACGCAGCGCCAGCGCGCCCGACAGACCGGCAAGAAGGCCGAAGGGTTCACGGTGGAGCGAGGCTGGAACCGCGAGAGCCTGTACACGCGTGGCCGCGCTCGTTGACACCAACGTCCTCGTCTACCGCTTCGACTGGCGCTTCCCGGACAAACAGCGAATCGCAACCGAGCTTCTGCGGTCGGGGATCGTCGACGGAACGGTGCTCGTTTCCCACCAGGCGATCGTGGAGTTCGTCGCAGTCGCCGCCCGGCCGCTCGGGGGAGCGGAACCGCTGCTCGGCCCCGCAGATGCGCGTCGCGAGGCAGAAGAGCTGCTGAGCCAGTTCGACGTGCTCTTCCCCGATTAGGA
>CAZCIJ010000406.1:0-2278 GCA_964498265.1 uncultured Gaiellales bacterium
GTTTCGGCTTTCGGCCGGTCCGACAGATGCTGGAACTCGCCGACGATCCGCGGCGACCCCAGATCGAGAAGGTGATCGAGCCGGCCGAGATCATCCGCGAGACCGGCTACACGCGCCCGCACACGGTGCACTGCATGCCAGGCGAGAACATCGTCATCTCCATGCTCGGGGACGCGGACGGCAACGGCGCCGGCGGCTTCGCCGTCATCGACGCGAGGACGTTCGAGGTCAAGGGTCGCTGGGAGAACGGCGGCTCCACTCCGCCGATGAACTACGACTTCTGGTACCAGCCGCGCAAGAACGTCCTCATCTCGAGCGAGTTCGCAGAGCCGAACGCCTACGAGAAGGGATTCGACCTCGGCGACGTCGAGGCCGGCCGCTACGGGCAGCGCATCCACTTCTGGAACCTGGCCGAGCGGCGGCTGGAGCAGACGATCGACCTGGGCGAGAAGGGGCTCGTCCCGCTCGAGGTGCGCTGGCTGCACGATCCCGAGAGCGAGCAGGGGTACGTCGGCGCGGCGCTCTCGAGCGTCATGTTCCGCTTCAATCGCGAGAACGGCGGCTTCGCCGCGACACCGGTCATCGAGGTCGAGGGCATCGACCTCGCGGGCTGGCCGTTCCCCGTGCCCGGTCTCATCACCGACCTCGTCGTCTCGATGGACGACCGCTACCTCTACTTCGCGAACTGGCTCCACGGAGACGTGCGCCAGTACGACATCTCCGACCGCGCCAACCCGCGGCTCACGGGGCAGCTGTGGCTCGGCGGCGTGCTCGGCAAGCCGAGCGACGCCGGACGGGAGCTGAACGGCGGACCCAACATGCTTCAGCTCTCGCTGGACGGCCGCCGGCTCTACGTCACGAACTCGCTCTACTCGAGCTGGGACAACCAGTTCTATCCGGAGCTGCGCTCGTGGCTGCTGAAGATCGACGTCGGCGAGAACGGGGGCATGACCGTCGACCCGGACTTCTTCGTCGACTTCAGCGATCGCCCGGGCGGCCCGGCGCGCGCGCACGAGGTACGCTTCCCCGGCGGCGACTCGACCTCGGAGGTGTTCCAGTGATGCTCGCGAACCACGGCGGCGAGCCGTTCGTCCTCTTCGCCGCCATCGGAGGCGTGGGGGCGCTCCCCGCGCTCCTGCTCTTCGTCCGCGCGCGCATCGCGCAGCTCGTGCGCAGACGGCGTCTCGGCATCGAGCCGGGAGATGCGGCGGAGTAGCCGTCAGGTCGGGGGGCGGTGACGGCGGCCGGCCGCCGCCGTCACCGCCCCCAAACCGAGCGTCTTCCCGGGCAGGACGTCACGCAGCCGGGGGCGCGACCGGGCTGACCGCGAGCAGCCTCCACTCGCCGGGAACTCCCTTCAGCGAGTGCACGCCCCGGTCCTGGAACTCGAGGCCCGATCCCGCGACGAGATCGCGGACCGTGTGCGAGACGAGCACCTCGCGCGGCTGCGCATAGGCGGCGACGCGAGCGCCGATGTGAACGGCGATCCCGCGCACGCTTCCGTTCGACAGCTCGACCTCGCCCGTGTGGAGCCCCGAGCGGACCTCGAGGCCCAGCGCGCCGACCTCGTTCCCGATGGCGCAGGCGCACCGGATCGCCCGGGCAGGGCCGTCGAAGACGGCGAGGACGCCGTCTCCGGCTGCGTCGACCAGACGGCCTCGGAAGCGGGCGAGCCTCGACCGGACGAGGCTGTGGTACCGATCGAGCAGGTCGTGCCAGGCTCGATCTCCGAGCTCGGCCGCCTTCGCCGTCGATTCGACTACGTCGGTGAAGAGCACCGTGACCAGCACGCGGTCGAGCTCAACCTCCTCGCCACTGGTCGCGGCGAGGAAGCGCGCAACCTCCACGAGCAGCTTTTCTTGGTCGCCCTCCCACGGGAGGTGCTCGTTGCCGGGCAGCGCGATCACGTTCGCGCCCGGGATCTGCTCACCCATGAACCGCGTTCTGCCGGCGAACTCCTCGTCCTCGCGGTAGAGGACGAGCGTCGGCACGCCGATGGTCCGGAGGACGTTCCGGATGTCGATGTCCCGGTTCATGAGCCGTATGGCCCTGTTGGCGCCCGGGCTCGCCCCGCGCTGGACGTACGAGACGTACCAGCGCACGGCCTCCTCGTCGGACAGGAGGTCCGGAGCGACGCGACCGAGCCACTCCAGCGTGCTGGCCAGCGCAGCGGCGTCCCCCGGTGGGACCAGAATGCCGTTGACGCCATGCTCGATCAGGTTAGCCAGTTGCCCGATTCGGCTGGCGACGACCGGCACACCGGCTGCCATATATTCGT
>CAZCIJ010000407.1:0-910 GCA_964498265.1 uncultured Gaiellales bacterium
CCAGTTCCGCCGCCTGGGCGCCTCGCTCGACTACCGGCGCGAGCGCTTCACGATGGACGAGGCCTACGTACGAGCCGTGCTCCGCTTCTTCGTCCACCTGTACACGCGCGGGTGGATCTACCGCGACAACCGGATCGTGAACTGGTGCCCGCGCTGCGGGAGCGCCATCTCCGACCTCGAGGTCGACCACGACGAGGTGGAGGACACGCTCTCGTACGCGCGCTACGCGCTTGCCGACGGCTCGGGGTCCGTCACGGTCGCGACCGTCCGGCCGGCGACGATGCTCGCCGACGTGGCGGTCGCCGTGCATCCCGGCGATTCTCGCTATGCGGCCCTCGTGGGCAAGGAGGCGATCGTCCCGGTCGTGGGGCGAGCCGTGCCGATCATCGCCGACGAGCGGGTCGACCCCGAGTTCGGCACGGGCGCCCTCAAGCTCACGCCGGGCCACGACCCGCTCGACTTCGAGATCGGACGCGAGCACGGCCTTCCCGAGCTGACCGTGATCGGGCTCGACGGGCTGATGAACGGCGAGGTCCCCGGCTATGCGGGGCTCGCCCAGGACGAGGCGGCCGAGCGCGTCCTCGAGTGGCTCGCCGAGCGAGGTCAGCTCGAGCGGCAGGAGCCGTACCGTCATTCCGTCGGCCGCTGCCATCGCTGCGGCTCGCGGATCGAGCCGCTGATCACGCTGCAGTGGTGGTGCGAGATGCGGGAGCTCGCGCAGCCGGCGATCGAGGCCGTGAAGAGCGGGGCCGTACGCTTCACGCCGGAGCGCTTCGCCCGCGTCTACCTCGACTGGATGGAGAGCATCCGTCCGTGGTGTATCTCCCGCCAGCTCTGGTGGGGTCACCGCATCCCGGCGTGGTACTGCGACTGCGGCGCGACGCTCGTCTCCGAGACGGCGCCCGACCGC
>CAZCIJ010000407.1:920-2270 GCA_964498265.1 uncultured Gaiellales bacterium
GGCCCGACGAGACGCCTGAGCTGCGCGCCTTCTACCCGAACGACGCGAACGTCACCGGCCGCGACATCATCTTCCTGTGGGAGGCGCGGATGCAGATGGCCGGCATCGAGCTGCTCGGGCAGCCGCCGTTCCGGGACATCGTGATCAATCCCACGGTGCTCGCCCCCGACGGCCGGCGCATGTCGAAGAGCCTTGGCACGGGCATCGACCCCCTCGAGCTCGTCGACGCGCACGGCGCGGACGCCACGCGCTACGGGCTGCTCAAGATGTCGTCGACCCAGGACGTGCGCTTCTCCCCGATCGCGATCGAGGAGGGCCGCCGCCTCGCGATCAAGCTGTGGAACGCAGCGCGCCTTCTGCTGGCCGCGGGGAGCGCAGAGGCCGAGGCACGGCCGACCTCGCCCGTCGAGCGCTGGATCCTCGCCCGCCTGGACACGGTCAGGAGCGAGATCGACGAGGCTCTTGCCGCCTACGACTTCGCCTCCGCGACAGATGCCCTCTACCACGTTACGTTCGACGACTTCTGCGACTGGTATGCGGAGGCGATCAAGCCTCGTCTCCACGCAGGCGACTCGGACGTCGCCGCCACCGCGCTCTACGCTCTCGGGCGCCTCGTCGCGCTGCTGCATCCCGTCATGCCCCACGTGACGGAGGAGATCTGGTCGCACGTCCCCGACCGGGCGGGCAGGCTCGCCGTCTCGCCGTGGCCGGCTGCCGACGAATCGCGCGAGGACGGCGCCGTCTCGATGGAGCGAGTGAAGGCCGCGGCGGCGACGTTCCGGCGCAGCGGCGTACGGCTCGCGATGAACGACGAGGAGGCGGCCATCTTCGAGGCGGTCGTCCGGCCTGAGACGCTGAAGGTCGACGGCGACGTCGAGGCCGAGAGGGAGCGCCTCCGGAAGGAGATCGCGCGGGCGGAGGCGATGCTCGACAACGAGCGCTTCGTGGCGAAGGCGCCGCCCGCTGTCGTCGCGGCTGAGCGCGAGAAGCTCGCCCGCTACCGGGCGCTCCTCGACTCCGTCGAGGAGCGCTAGCAAGCCCGATGGGGCATGCGCGGCGGAGCCACGCCAGCCTCGCGAACGCAGAGCGTCCGAAGGACGCTCTGCGTTGGCTCGAGGGCCTGAGCCCCTGGCCTCGCGAGTTCGGCCTCGAGCGCATCCAGGCCCTGCTCGCCGCGCTCGGGAACCCGCAAGACGACGTACCCGCGATCCACGTCGTGGGGACGAACGGCAAGTCCACCACGACGCGGATGATCGAGGAGCTTCTCCTCGCCGACGGGATCATGGCCGGGGCGTACCTGTCGCCCCACGTCCGCCGGAAGCGGGAGAAGCGGCGCGCGGAGATCCTCCA
>CAZCIJ010000408.1:0-2238 GCA_964498265.1 uncultured Gaiellales bacterium
GAACGATCTGAACCCGTGCTCGCAGGACCATCGAATCGCGTCCCAGAAGATCGCGTGGTTCGGACGCAAGCCGAGTGCGCGCCGGTTCGAGGCGCCGTACTTGTAGACGACGGCTCTTCCCGACGTGAGGAAGACGGCCGCCGCGACCGCCTCCCCTCGAGCGTATGCGAGTGACACGAACCCGAGGTCGCGAGCGATGACGCGCTCCCAGAGGAGCCGGAAGAATCGCCGTGGCTGGACGGGCACGCCCTGTCGCCGCCGCGTCGCCAGGTGCAGACGGTAGAAGACGCCAGTCAGGTCCTCGGCGAGTTCGGCCCGGCGCACGACGACGCCCTCTCGAGCGGCCCGCTGGACGTTGCGCTGCACCTGGGAACGGTGGAAGCGGCGGTAGACGGCATCTGGATCGGGGTCGAGAGCCAGCTCATGGCGAACGGCGGCTTCGGCGGTCCACGCCCCAGGAGCTTCGATCGACGCACGCACCTCGAGGGCATGGACCCCGGCGGCTCGGCGGCTCGCGCCGAGACTCCCGCACAGCGTGGCGCCTGCGTGCTCGCCCGCGGCCAGCGGCGCGCAGTGATCGGTGAACGGGAGGGAGACCCAGCGGCTCCGGCCGAGGGGCGTGCTCGCGTCGACGACCGGGATACCCGCGACAACGTCACCTCGGCCGTCGACGGTCGCGAGCACGAACCCGTCGAAGCGGTAGCACGTTGCGAGGAGATCGGCCCAACTCGGGTGGTGGAACGGGCCGGCCTCGGGGTGCGCAGCGACGAAGGCGCGCCAGCGCGCATCGTCGAGGCCGAGCACGGCCGCTGTTTGCGCGTCCGCGAGGATCGGCGCGGCCTTCATGAACGAGACCCGCATCGGGCCCCCTGCTCGAACGTGTTCCCTCGCCAGACGCTGTCGTACGGCGCACCCAGGTACATCTGGCAGCTACTCGGCGACGGGCCCCGTTGAAAGACGTTGTCCTCGACCACGGTCGGCTCGAGCCCGCGAGCGTAGTCGCAGTCGGTACGGATAGGCGAATACGGCCCTGCGGCGTCTGGGTTGTCCGGCCAGTACGTGTTGCCACGAAAGACCCAGTTGCCGCACGCATGGCTGCGTCCGACGCCGGTCAGCTGAATGCCGTAGTAGGTGTCGCCGAGCTGGCGAAAGGTGTTGCGCTCGAACGTCACGTTCGTCACAGGGCCCTGTTCCGGAGCGACCATCACGAACGTGCTTGCACAACGCTCGAAGACCGAATTGCGGAAGGTGACGCGATCTGCGTTGCCGTTGATCTGGAAGCAGTCGGGGTGGCTGTCCCACTCTGAGGGCGGAACGCCCCAGTTGACGTCGTGGAAGCGGACTCTGTCGAAGAGGATGTCTCGAGCGGGTTGCGGCGACGACTCCCCAGGGCACGTGATCTCCGGACCGGACGCGCCTCGGGTGCCGATCGCCGAGTCCTCGCCCAGCCTCGAGTAGCCTCCCCAGCTCGAGCGCACGAAGCGGATGTTGCGGTTGCCCTCGAAGATCCCGAACTTCCTGCCCGTCGCGTTCCTGATCGCGATGTCGGCGTTGCAGCTGTGCAACTCGAGATCGATGAGCGGATCGCCCATGAAGGTGAAGCCGTCGAGTACGACGTGTCGCGCGTTGCGGAGCATCACGCGGCCGACGAACGTCACGCGGCCCTCGGCGCGGAAGGTCACTCGTCCGCCGCGGTCGCCGCGAAGCTCCTGTCCCGGGTAGTCCCCGGACGCCACGAGCACTGCCTGCCCAGCCCGAGCCCGATCGAAGGCAGCCTGCAGAGTGAGGCACGGCCCCGCCTGCGTGCAGGGAGCCTCGTCGGAGCCGGTGGGCGCGATGAAGAGGTCCGGGCTCGGCGGCGGCGCAGGCGCCGGATTCCCGTTCGACTGCATCGACGCCGCGGACTCGCCGTCACCCCCGGTCGCCAGCAAGAGTCCTGCTGCGAGAGCGGCCCCGGCGAGAGGGAGCGCTGCGAGCGAGGCGAGCAGGCCGCGGCGCCGCACCGCAGCGACCTAGCTCCGCGATCCGTTGGCGAGCACGTCCGCCAGCACGAGCTTGACGTCGCCGCCGAGCTCCCGCCACTCCCTGAGGACTCGATGGCCGACTGCCTGGTAGCAGCGAGCCTTCGTCGCCGCTCCCAGGCTCGCCCGGTGAACCGATCGGAGGTGCCGTCCAAAGAGTGTCCAGTGCGGAAGGACGACCCGAGGCCGCGCCGACGTGTCGAACCAGGCGGCGCTC
>CAZCIJ010000409.1:0-2234 GCA_964498265.1 uncultured Gaiellales bacterium
TCGAGGCGCTGCGCATGGGCGCCCCGCCGCACGGGGGCTTCGCGCTCGGAATCGATCGGCTCGTCGCTCTCCTCGCCGGGGAGCCGAACATTCGCGAGGTGATCGCGTTCCCGAAGACCGCCACGGGCTCCGATCCGATGAGCGGCGCGCCGAGCGCCGTCGACCTGCGGCAGCGCGACGAGCTCGGCATCGAGCTCAAGCATCCGCCCGTGGAGTGAGCGAGCCGGAGGGCCGCGCCGGCCCATTAACGTTCGCTCCATGCGCGAAGAGCTCGTCGGCGACGCAGGCGCCGGAGGCGACTGGGCGAGCGTCCGCCTGGGCGTCGCGCGCGACACGATCGTGCACGCCCAAGGCGCCGGGCCGGGGGCCGATGATCTCTGCCGGCGGCTTCCCGGGCGCACGCTTCTCCAGGCGGCCGCCGTCGGCGGCGAGCCGCTCGCGCTCGACGCGCTCGCGGCCGCGCTGGGAAACGCCGTCGCCGCCTCGCCGAGCTCCCGCCGGGTGGCCGTCGCCATGAGCGGCGGGGTGGACAGCGCAGTCGCGCTGCTCCGCGCCCGCGCGGCCGGATGCGAGCCCGTCGGGGTGACGCTCCGGCTCTGGCTCGACCCGCGCGGACCGGCTTCGGAGCGAGCCTGCTGCGCGCCCGCCGCCGTGCGCGCGGCGCGCTCGCTCTGCCACGAGCTCGGAGTCCCGCACGTGACGCTCGACCTGCGCGAGGGCTTTCGCAGGGACGTCGTCTCGCCCTTCGTGTCCGGCTATGCGCGGGGGGAGACGCCGAACCCCTGCACGACCTGCAACGGGCGCTTCCGCTTCCGCGAGCTGCTTCGCCTCGTCGAGCGCGTCGGCGCAGCGAGGCTCGCGACCGGCCACTACGCGCGTCTGCTCCGCCACCGCGGCCGGCTCCTCGTCGGCCGTGCGAGTGACGGCGGGAAGGATCAGAGCTACATGCTCGGCACGCTCGATCCCGAGGTCCTGGAGCGGCTGTGGTTCCCGCTCGGGGGCCAGAGCAAGGACGAGACGCGCGCGGAGGCCGAGGCTGCCGGGCTCGCGGCGGCGTCGCGCGCGGAGAGCCAGGAGGCGTGCTTCCTCGCAGGCGCCGACTACCGAGAGTTCCTCGCCCGTCACGGGCTGCCCGGGCGGGAGGGGCCGCTCGTCGACCTCGCGGGCAAGCCGGTCGGGACGCATACGGGCTACTGGCGCTTCACGCCGGGCCAGCGGCGAGGCCTCGGCGTCGCGTCCTCGACCGGCCCGCTCTTCGCGATCGGGACCGACCCGGCGCGCAACGCCGTCGTCGTGGGGCCGCGGGCGGCGCTCGAGCGCACGAGCGTCGCCTTGCGCGACGCGCGCCTCCACGTGCCCCTCGACCGCGCGCAGGCGAAGCTTCGCTACCGCTCGCCGGCGGTGCCGGCGCGCGTGCTCTCCACCCCGGACGGCGTGCGCCTCGAGCTCGAGACGCCCGTGCTCGGCGTCGCCCCGGGGCAGACCGCCGTCCTCTACGAGGACGACGCGGTCGTCGGCGCCGGGATCGTCTCGGAGTCGACCTAGGCGCTCCAGGAGCGCTCCAGTAGGATACGCGGATGCCGCTGGCGGACTTCGAGACGATCGACGTCCTCTGGATCGTGCTGAGCGCGTTCCTCGTGGTCGTCGGGCTGGCGCTCGCGTACCTCCTGATTCGCCTCTCGGGAACGGCGGGCCGCCTGACGCGCCTGCTCAAGGGTCTCGAGGAGTCGGTGCTCCCGCTCGTCGGGCGCGTCGACGGGACGGTCGCGCGCGTCAACCACCAGCTGGACAAGGCCGATCGAGTGACGACGAGCCTCGTCGAGGGTGTCGACGCCGCCGACACCGCCGTACGGGCCGTCTCGATGGCGGTCACGCGGCCCGTCACGAAGATCTCGGGAATCGCGCAGGGAGTCTCCACGGGATTCTCGACCTTCTTCTCCGGGGGCGACGTCTCCGGCGCGGTCGACGCCGGACGGACGGCGAAGGCACGGCGCGAGCGCGAGATCGCCGAGGATCTCGGAAGACCCGTTCCGGCGCCGTCTGCCGCTGTTCCTCCCCCGGGCGCCGCGCAGCCCGAAGCGAAAGAGCCGCAGCCAGAAGCGGTCGAGCCCGAGCGTCCCGAAGGCGCCTGAGGGCTTCGGGGCGGCGCTGGGCCGGCGCCGCAGCCCCCTAGAATCGACATCGTGCGCACGAGCGACGAGCTGCGCGAGGGCTTTCTTGCCTACTTCGAGTCG
>CAZCIJ010000410.1:0-2222 GCA_964498265.1 uncultured Gaiellales bacterium
CGGTTTTCGCGCGCCCCGGCAGCACGGAGGTTCCTCGACAGGCCCCTCGCGCACAGGCTCGCTGCGCTCGCCTGTGCGCTAGCAGGCCTCGGCGTCGTCGCGCCCGCGCACGCGAGCGCGATCGACGGCGCAGTCCGGTACCTGCAAGGACGTCAGACCCAGAGCGGCGGCTTCGCGGAGCCGGGCGCAGCGCCGACCCCGGGGCTCACCAGCTGGGCCGTGCTCGGGCTCGTCGCGGCCGGACGGCGGCCGGCGGACGCCTCGCGCTATCTCGCCGGCAAGCCCTACCCGACAGCCACCGACCTCGCGCTCCGCATCCTCGCGCAGGATGCGCTCGGGCGGGACGTCCGCGGTCTCGCCGATCAGCTCGAGGGCCTGCGCAGGACGAGCGGAGCCATCGGTCCCGCGGTCAACTCGACGATCTGGGGTGTGATCGCGCTGCGGGCCGCCGGCCGGACGGTTCACCGGAGCACGATCCGCTACCTCCTCAGAGCGCAGCAGCGCGGAGGCGGCTGGTCCTGGGCGGCCGGCGCCGCAGCCGACGCCGACGACACAGCCGCCGCCGTGCAGGCTCTCCGCGCCGCCGGGGTCTCCGCGCGCTCGGCCGCCATCCGGCGCGGGCTCGCGTTCCTGCGCGCACGGCAGAATCGCGACGGCGGCTTCGAGCTGGCCGAGGGGCGTGGCTCGAACGCGCAATCGACCGCGTGGGCGATGCAAGCCTTCCTGGCCGCGGGCCGCAGCGCAGGCGGGAAGGCCCGTTCGTACCTGCTCGGCCTCCAGCGCCGGGACGGCAGCTTCCGCTACAGCCGCCGCTACGTCACGACGCCAGTCTGGGTCACCTCGCACGTCGTCGCCGCGCTGGCGGGACGGCCGTTTCCGCTGTGACGCCTGTGCGGTCCGTCTGCAAGACTCAGGCAGATGGCGGGATCTCGCAGCGCGGCGATCCTCACGATCGGGAACGAGATCGTCTCGGGCGACGTCGAGAACACGAACGGCTCCTGGCTGGCGCGCCGGCTTGCGGGTCTCGGCGTCGAGGTGGCGTTGCTCGCCGCGCTGCGCGACGAGATCGAGGCGATCAGCGGCTTTCTCGCCGAGCGTCACCGGTTCGACTACGTCTTCGTCACCGGGGGTTTGGGGGGGACTCCGGACGACCTCACGCGCGAGGCGGTTGCGGCTGCGTTCGGGGTCGAGTGCGTGGAGATCGACGATCTTGCCGCGTACCTGCGCGAGCGATTCGGTCGTCGCGGTCTCGCCGACTACGCAGCGCGCTGGGCACGGATCCCGCAGGGCGCGATGCCGCTCGCCAACCCGCTCGGCGGCGCGCCCGGCTTCGCGCTCGGCAACGTGTGGGTGATGCCCGGGCTGCCGAGCGAGATGGAGGCGATGTTCGACTCGATCTGCGAGCGGTTCCGCGGCGATCCCATCGCGTCGTGGCGCCGCAGCTACCGAACCGGAGAGGGACAGATCGTGCGCGTCCTGGAGGAGGCGACGCGCCTGTACCCGGGCGTCGCCGTCGGGAGCTACCCGCGCTTCCACGAGCACGGCCCCGAGGTCGACGTCGTCCTCAAGTCGATCGACGTCGCCGCGCTCGCGGCTGCGGCGGAGTACGTCGAGGCGGCGCTCGATACGATCGGACGGTGGCCGTCCTCTCCCCAGAGCAGTACCTCGCCGACCTGAACGCCGCCCAGCGGGACGCCGTGCTCGCGACGGAGGGCCCGGTGCTCGTGGTCGCCGGCGCAGGCTCGGGCAAGACCCGCGTGCTCACCTACCGCGTCGCGCACCTCGTCGCCGCCTGCGGGGTGAAGCCGAACGAGATCCTCGCGATCACGTTCACCAACAAGGCCGCGAACGAGATGCGCAGCCGCCTCGAAGGCCTCCTGGGCGGCGTCGTGCGCGCGATGTGGGTCATGACGTTCCATGCAGCCTGCGGCCGCATCATGCGGCGCGAGGCGCCGCGTCTCGGCTATCGCTCGACGTTCACGATCTACGACCAGGCCGACCAGGTCCGGCTGGTGAAGGCGTGCCTCGAGGAGCTCGAGAAGGACCCGAAGCGGTTCGCGCCGGGCGGGGTTCACGCGCAGATCTCCAGGGCGAAGAACGCACTCGTGGGGCCCGACGAGTACGCGCGGCGCGTCGCGTCCTTCTACGACCAGACCGTCGCCGACGTGTTCGCCCTCTACCAGCGGCGGCTGCTCGCCGCGAACGCGGTCGACTTCGACGAC
>CAZCIJ010000411.1:0-2200 GCA_964498265.1 uncultured Gaiellales bacterium
CTTGGCGACCGCCCCGGAGGTCGAGGCTCCGACCGCGGCGAAGACGAGAGCCGCGCCCAGCGCGCCTGCGTGCGTCAGACCGCGAAGCGGACGCCGGTCAGTCCGCGTGAGGAAGAGCGCGAGCAGGATGGCGGCGAGCACGAGCGCGCCGATCCGGAGCGGGCTGACGCCGCCGGCCACGGCGGCCGGCGTGACGGGCCAGCCGACCCCGACGAGGAGCGCGATCGCGGCCGGCAGCGGCTGGCCGGCCGCGAAGAGAAGCCCGATGAGAGCCGTGAAGCCGTAGACGGCGATCAGCACGACGCCGAACGCCTCGGGATGCTCGGCCGGGGCGAAGGGGAGCTTGAGCTCGTAGAAGTCGCGCAGCCCGTCGACGAACGCGCCCCAGGCGGGGCCGAAGAAGTCCGTCTCGCCGGGCCGCATGCGCGTGAGCGGCACGCCGAACGCGACGGCCGCCGCCGGGACGAAGCCGATCCCGAGAACGGCGAGCCCGGCCCACCAGCGCCGGGAGACGAGCGTGACGAGCGCGGGCGCGCTCGCAAGCGCGAGCACCTCGAGAAGCGGCGCCCACGCGCCGGTCGACTGCTGCAGGGACTGCCACGCGACGCTCACGAGCGCTCCGCCGACGGCGAGGAGGGCGAGCGCGCGGGCAGCGCGGAGCCTAGCCAATTGGGGCCCCCGCACGAGCCGGCACGGACGGCGGACGGCCATCGCCGGCCTCGGCCTGCGCCGAGCCGGCGCCCGCGGAGCCGAGCCGCACGGCAAGGTCGTCTCCCCGGCGCAGGACGCAGACGGGCACGCCGGCGTGGTCGAGCCTGGCCAGCTGGACGCGCGCGTCGACCGGCGTCTCGCGCGGCTCCGGGGCGAAGCTCACGGGATCGACGTACACGAGCGAGGTGCCGCGCCGCGTGACGGCACGCTGGAGCAGGCGATCGGCGAGCCGCGCCGACAGCCCCGACGTGACGACACAGAGCTCGAGCGCCTTCGACGGTGCTCCCGCCCCCTCGGTGAGGAGCGCCGCCACGGAGGTGTGCCCGGAGGCCTGGGCCGAGGCGAGCAGCTCGAGCGCACGCTCCCAGTCGCCCTCCAGGGAGTGCACGGGCTGGTAGCGCGGCTCCTGGCCGTTGACGACGAGACCGGCGCGCCGGCCACGGCCGGCGTGCGCCCGCAGGATCGAGCCCGCGGCCGAGACGCCCATCTCGAAGCTCGAGTCCGGAGGCGTGCCCACCTCGAAGGCCGCGTCGGCGTCGAGGAGGACGAGCGCCTCGTCGCGGGGGGAGTCCTCGAGGTCCTTCACCATGAGCCGCCCCCGTTTCGCCGTCGAGGGCCAGTGCACGCGGCGCAACGACTCCCCCTGCTCGTACTCCCGCACGCTGTGGAGGTCGAAGCCGCTCGGCCTGCGCATGAGCAGCCTGCGCCCCTCGAGCATCCGGGAGCCTGTCTCCGAGAAGAGCATGTCGAGCTCGACGAGACGCGGGAAGACGAGCAGCGCGCCCGTTGCCTCGAGCCGGAACTCCCGCCGCTCGAGGGCGAAGGGGTCCTCGATCGCCGTCGCGGCGACGCCCATCGGGTAGCGGCCGCGGGGGACGGACGCCAGAACGTAGCGGCCGCGGAGCCTCCGATCCCGGCGCAGCAGGGCGACCTCGCGCTCTCCCAGGCCCTCGATGCGCTCGACGAGCGCGAGCGAGCGCGGCGCGAGCCGCCCCTCGAGCTCGAGCTCGACCTCGATCGGGACGTCGTCTCCGGCGACGTGATCGCCTCCGGCGACCCGGCGGTGGAGCCGGGCGGGGCGCGCCGTCACCCGCACCCATACGACCGCGGCGATGACGGCGAGGACGAGCCCGACCGCGATCGGGAACAGGGCGACCGAGCCGAACGCCCAGCCGACGAGGTACGTGACGCCGCCGAGCGCGAGCGCGAACCGGCCGCGGTCGGTCAACACGATCTTTCCCCTCCGGGGAAAGCTTGACCAAAGAAGCTCCCGCTCGAGATGGATGACCCCCTTTTAGTCCCCATCCGACGAGCTCTCCTCGTCAGATGGGGACTGGCGTGTGCTCGATGGTCTCCTTGACGAGGTCGCTGGCGCTTAGGCCAGAGGATCTGGCCTCGGGCGCGAGGATGAGCCGGTGCGCGAGCACGGCGGGAGCGATCGCCTTGACGTCCTCCGTGGCGACGTAGTCGCGTCCCTCGACGAGGGCGC
>CAZCIJ010000412.1:0-2197 GCA_964498265.1 uncultured Gaiellales bacterium
ACCCTGCGCGACGGACGGCGCGACGCCGCGCTGCGTGTAGCGGATCGCGTGGAAGAGCCCATGGAGCTCCTGGGCACAGCCGTCCATGTAGTCGGGCAGCGCGGGCCCGCCGTGCAGCAGGAGCGCGGGCGGCCCCTCGCCGCCGCGATGGCCGACGAGCTCGCCACCGAGCACCGGGGTCCGCATCTCGACCTCCTGCACGCAGCCGGCAGTCTCACGTCGCGAGTCGCGCCCGTCAAGGCGAGGCGGGCCGCCGCGGGCCGCCCGCCTCCGCTCCCCAGTGAGCCTTGTTTCGTGGCTCACAAGGAGCGTTGCACGGCGGCAGACGCGCGGGTTATCGTGCTCGCGCCCGGCCGGGGGTCGGGCCTGCGCCCGGCCGGCGGGCCCCTTAACCCTACGGCCCGCCGTCGAGCTCGATCACGTCGATCCCGGCGTGACGCCGGGCAGCCGCCGCCAGCGCACGATCCTTCGTTGCGAGCGGCTCTCCGAGCGCCTCGGAGAGCGCCACGAAGAGCGCGTGGGCCATGGTGAGGTTGTGGCGTAGCTCCCAGGCTCGCCGGCGCAGCGGCAGGCTGGGAAAGAGATCCAGCGAGAGGTCGCCGAGGTCGTCCACGGCGCCTCGTGCTCGCTCCGACGGCAGGGCGCCGCGCCCGACGTCCCGGCGCAAGACGGCGAGCACCTCGAAGACGAGCAGGTCCGGAGCGGCAAGAACAGGCTCGGCCGCGAAGAGCTGCGCGACGCGCTCGCCTGCGCTGTCGGCCAGGAGGAAGTCGACGGCTCCAGAGGTGTCGAGGACGGTCACTCGCCGCGCTGGCGCAGCCGCCGGACCGAGTCCTCGCTCGGCTCGTCTCGGTGGACAGCGCCCCGGGCGTGGATGCGCGCGGCGAGCTCCTCGGGCGTCGGCCGCGCCGCCGCGCGCCGCAGGAGCGCTCTCAGATACTCCGAGAGCGGGACCCCGGCCGCCGCGGCCCGAGCCTTCAGCGTCCTGTGGACCTCTTCCGGGACGTCACGGATCTGCACGAGGACGCCCATACGTACCTGCATGCTACCATAGCCAGCGTATCAAAGACCACACGAAGCGATGTCACGCGATCGTTGCGCGAGGCGCGGGTCAGCGCGCTCGTCCTTGCCTCGCGGCGCGCGCCGCGTGTCGTCCACCGCCGCCACTTTCCGGACAGGCCCTGATCGGCTGCTCAGGTTCCGATGGGATGCCAGACGGTCTTCAGCTCGAGGAAGCCGGTGATGTCTGCGAGGCTCTGGCCCTCGGGCGAGCCGCGGACGACGCGCTTGACGCTCTCGGCTGCCAGGCGCTCGAGCTCCGCCCCGTCGGCGACGCCGGTGAGGTCGATGGCGTTGACGTCCATGTGACCGGCGAGCACGGGCGCGAGCTCGTCGCGGAAGCCGGTGAGGATGTTGACGGCGCCGGCGGGTACGTCGGAGGTCGCGATCACCTCGGCGAGCTCGATGGCCGCGAGTGGTCGAGACTCCGATGCGAGCACGACCGCGACGTTTCCTCCCGCGAGAAGGGGAGCGAGGCGTGAGACGAGCCCTGCGAGGGGCGGCTCCTCGGGCGTGATCAGGGCCACGACGCCCGTGGGCTCGGGCACGGTGAAGTTGAAGTACGGCCCGGCCACCGGGTTCGCGGAGCCGACCGCCTGCCCGATCTTGTCCGCCCAGCCCGCGTACCAGACGACGCGGTCCACGGCCGCTCTCACCTCGGCCTCCCCTTCGACGAGCGCGGCCAGGTCGCCGCTCCTGCTCTCGAGCATCTCCGCGATGCGGTACAGCACCTGACCGCGGTTGTAGGCCGTCATCCCGGCCCACCTCCGGAAGGCGGCTCTCGCCGCCCGGACGGCGTCCCGCGCGTCCTTCCGCGAGCCGCGCGCGACGTTCTGGCCCTCGGCGAGGTACGTGCGCCCCGACTCCGAGCGGGGGAACGCGCCGTCGATGAAGAGCTTGTACGTCTTCCGGACCGGCAGGCGCGTCACTCGAAGGAGAGGTAGGGCTCGAGCCCGTGGCGCCCGCCCTCGCGACCGAAGCCGGACTCCTTGTAGCCGCCGAACGGCGACGCGGGGTCGAAGCGGTTGTACGTGTTCGCCCAGACGACGCCGGCGCGGAGCCGCTGCGCGGCCCAGAGGATGCGCGACCCCTTCTCCGTCCAGACGCCGGCCGAGAGGCCGTAGGGCGTGTTGTTCGC
>CAZCIJ010000413.1:0-2191 GCA_964498265.1 uncultured Gaiellales bacterium
CGCCGGCTGCGCATCCTCGAGCCGGAGATCCCGCTGAACGCCTGGCTCCACGCGCCGAGCGGTCGCCGCGGGCACTGGCACTTCGAGCTCGTCCCGCGGCTCACGGTGCCTGCCGGGCTCGAGCTCGGCGCCGGCGTCTACGTCAATCCGCTTCCGCCGGAGCAGGCGGCGGAAGCTCTTCGCGGAGCGTGACGCTGCCCTCCGCCTCGCCCCCTGTGTCCGACTCGACCACCGGCGCCAGGCTGGAGATCCGCTCGTCCCCGCGAAGCCGCATGACGATGACCCCCTGAGTCGCACGGCCCGTGCGGCGGATGTCGTCCACCGCCGTGCGAATGACGGTGCCCCGCGTCGAGATCAGCATCACCTGGTAGCCGTCCCGCACCACTCGAGCGCCGACGAGGTTCCCCCTCGACTCCGTCAGGTGCACCGTCTTCACGCCGAGCCCCCCGCGGCCCTTGCACGGGTACTCGCCCAGGCGCGTGCGCTTGCCAAACCCGTTCGCGGTCACGACCAGCAGGTCGCCGTCCTCGTCCCCGATCGCGTTGACGGCGATGACCTCGTCGTCGGCCCGAAGCCGCATTCCCTGCACCCCGGACGCGCCCCGCCCCATCGGCCTCACCTGCCGCTCGTGGAAGCGGATGGCCTGTCCCTTGCGCGAGACGAGCAGCACGTCGTCGGTCCCCCTCATGTGCCGCACGCCAATGAGCTCGTCTCCCTCCCGCATCTTGATCGCGATGATCCCGTCCGCCCGGAGCGGCGTGTTGTACGCCGCCAGCTCCGTCTTCTTGACGACGCCCTTCTTGGTCGCGAAGAGGAGGTACTTGCTCTCCTCGAAGCTTCGCGTCTGGATGACGGCGCGCACCTGCTCGTCCTGGCGGAACGGAAGGAGGTTCACGATGGCGCGGCCCTTCGACTGCCGCGAGCCGAGCGGCAGCTCGTGCACCTTGAGCCGGTAGACCTTGCCGACGGAGGTGAAGAAGAGAATGTAGTCGTGCGTCGAGGCCACGAAGAGGTGCTCGATGTAGTCGTCCTCCTTGAGCTCCATGCCCATCACGCCGATCCCGCCGCGCCGCTGCTCGCGGTAGGCCGTGACCGGAAGGCGCTTGATGTACCCGGACCGGGTGATCGCGATGACCATGTCCTCCTCGGCGATCAGGTCCTCGAGCTCGAGCTCCTCCTCGGCCGCCACGATCTCGGTACGGCGGTCGTCGCCCCGGCCGTAGATCGTCTTGATCTCGAGCAGCTCGTCGCGGATGAGCGCATCGATGCGAGCGTCGTCGGAGAGAATGCCGCGCAGCTCTCCGATCCGCTCCTGGAGGTCCGCGTACTCGTCCTCCACGCGCTTGCGCTCGAGACCGGTGAGCGCGCGCAGCCGCAGGTCGAGGATCGCCTGAGCCTGCTCCGCGGAGAGGCCGAACGTCTCCATCAGCCCTTCGCGCGCCGCGTCGGCGTCGTCCGAGGCCCGGATGAGCGCGATGACGGCGTCGAGATTGTCGAGCGCGATGAGGTACCCCTCGAGGACATGCGCCCGTTCGACGGCCTTGCGCAGCTCGTACTTCGAGCGGCGGGTCACGACCTCACGCTGGTAGTCGAGGTAGTGCCGGACGAGCTCGAGCAGCGAGAGCGTCCGCGGCACGACGCCGTCGACCAGGGCGACGGCGTTGTAGCCGAAGGTCGTCTGTAGCGGCGTGTGCTTGAAGAGCTTGTTGAGGACGACCTGGGGCACGGCGTCGCGCTTGAGCTCGACTTGGATCCTCATGCCCGTCTTGTCCGAGTAATCCTGGAGATCGGCGACCTCGGTGATCACCTTGTCCCGGACGAGCTCGGCGATCTTGTTGATGACGCCGTTGTCGCCGCCCTTCTTGACGCCGTACGGAAGCTCGGTGACCACGATGGCCGTTCGTCCCCCGCGCAGCTCCTCGACGTGCGCTCGAGCGCGCATGACGATCCGGCCCCGGCCGGTCCGGTACGCGTCGCGGACTCCGGAGCGTCCCACGATGATCCCGCCGGTCGGGAAGTCGGGACCCTTCACGTGACGCAGGAGGTCGTCGACGGACACCGTCGGCTTGTCGATGAGCTGCACCACGGCGTCGACGGTCTCGCCCAGGTGATGCGGCGGGAGGTTCGTCGCCATCCCGACCGCAATCCCGGTGGAGCCGTTCACGAGCAGGTTCGGGAAACGAGACGGCAG
>CAZCIJ010000414.1:0-2186 GCA_964498265.1 uncultured Gaiellales bacterium
GTCGCTCACCTTCCAGCGCGCGAAGACGGCGAGCGTCGCGGCGAGGAACGACGCCTTGCCTCCGAGCGGCTTCGAGCCCGAGTTCGCGCGGCGCGCCACGGCGCCGCTCATGCCGGCACCGGCCACGTTGGCGAAGTAGGCCGTCTGGTCGCTCCCGTCCCAGGCGCGGTACGCGGCCCCGCCGACGTCGATCTCGCGGCTCGGGCCGTCGCGGGCGACGGCGATCGCGTTCTCGAGCCGCTTCGGGATGGCGAACGTGCGGACGAAGTCGCGCCCGGTGCCGTGCGGGAGCACGGCGAGCTCCGGGACGTCCGCGCCGCTCGCGCGGTGCTCCATCAGGCCGTTGACGACCTCGTGCACGGTGCCGTCGCCGCCGACGGCGACGACCAGCGTCGCGCCGCCCGCCGCCGCGCGCAGCGCGAGCTCGGCGAGGTGGCCGGGCCGCTCCGACAGGAGCGTCTCCCCGACGAGCCCCGCCTCGCCGGCATGATGTGCGATCTCGGGCCAGCGGGTCCCCGTCCGTCCGTTGTCGGACGCCGGGTTGACGAGGAACGCGACGTCGGCGTCAGCCACGCACGGGCTCTCAGTGGCCGGCCGTCACGGTCGCGAGCGTGAGCTCCGTGAGCCGATCCACGGCCGCACGCATCTCCTCGTCCGGGATGCGGACGGCCTGGTCGACGCCGACCAGGAGGTCGGTGACCGTCAGGAAGCAGCCCGTCTGGACCCCGCGCAGCGCGCCGAGCGTGAAGAGCACCGCCGCCTCCATCTCCACGGCGAGGATGCCGCGCGCGCACCAGCGTTCGTTCTGTCCCCCGTCAGCGTTGTAGAAGAGGTCGGTCGAGACGATGGGGCCGATGCGAAGACGCTTCCCGAGCTCCTTGGCCGCGTGCACCGCGCCGTGCACGAGCTCCCAGTCGGCCGTCGGAACGTGTGGCTCCGGCACGAGGTGGGACGCCGTGGAGTCGGCGGCGACCGCCGAGATGGCCACGATCACGTCGCCCAGCCGGAGGTCGGGCTGGAGGGCTCCGCACGTGCCGATGCGCACCATCCGCCTCACGCCCAGCTGCGCCAGCTCCTCGACGACGATCGCCACCGACGGACAGCCTATGCCGGTCGCCTGCACCGAGACGCGCTTGCCCGCGTACGTCCCCGTGTAGCCGAGCATGCCGCGCTCGCCGTTCTTCTGCTCGGCGCCCTCCAGGAAGTTCTCCGCGATGTACCTCGCGCGGAGCGGATCGCCGGGGAGCAGGCACACCTCCGCGTAGTCGCCGGGCTGCGCTCGGATGTGAATCGGCACGGGCACGGACATTAACGCCTCGTACGATGTGCCCGTCGTGGCTCGCGTCGTCGCGTCGCCGGTGCTCGAGCACGTCCTCGCATACTGCGCCGAGGACCCGGTCGAGCGGGTGTTCCTCGAGGACGTGGCGAGGCGCGGCCTCGGCCGGTTCGTCGCCCTCGTCGAGGGTGACGCGGTCGTGGCTCTCTGCCACGTCGGGGCGAACCTCGTTCCCTCGGGAGCGGACGTGGCGCGGCTCGCCAAGGCGGCCGCGCGCGGGACGCCGCGGATGATGGTCGGGGAGGAGCGTGCGGTCGGCGAGCTCTGGGAGGCGCTACGGAGCAAGCTGCCCCGGCCGGTGGACGACCGTCCTGGCCAGCCGGTGTTCGTGCTCGACACTCCTCCTGGCCGGGCGGGAACGGGGCTGAGGCCCGCCGCCGCCGAGGACCTCGACCTGCTCGTCCCGGCGTGCGCGACGGCGTACCTCGAGGAGGTGGGCATCGACGCCTACCGCCGCGATCCCGAACTCTTCCGCTGGCGGACGCGCAGCCAGATCGAGCTCGGGCGATCCTGGGTCTGGATCGAGAACGGGAGGATTCGCTTCAAGGCCGAGGCGTCCGCCTGGACGGAGCGGGCGGTCCAGCTGCAGCAGGTCTGGGTCGATCCCAAGCTGCGCGGGCGCGGGTACGCGCGGCGCGCCCTCTCCGATCTCTGCGCGCTCCTGCTCGAGCGGACGCCTCTCGTTTGCCTCTTCGCACGGCCGGAGAACGAGCGGGCGCTCCGGCTCTACGAGGGGATCGGGATGCGCCCCACGATCACGTATCGCTCGCTGATCTTCCCCTGACCTTAGTGCTCCCCGCCAGAAGTACGCCCCGCTTCGCGCGGCTGCGAACGCTTCGCACGCCCGTGT
>CAZCIJ010000415.1:0-2183 GCA_964498265.1 uncultured Gaiellales bacterium
GACACGCTCTCCCGTCTCCCGGCTCGCCCGCGTGGCGTCGCCGACGACCCCGGACGCGGTGATGTCGCGCAGCATGTCCATCGGGACGACGACGCCGGGGCCCTTGTGGGTCATGCCGTACTTCCCGAAGGACGTCCACGGGAGCCCGGCCTCCTTCACCGCGGCGCCGCGGTCGAAGGCGTCGCGCGCCCGCTCGTCCTCGAGCACGCGCTGCCCGAGCGCCAGCGCGATCGAGGTCTCGGCCTCCTCGGCGTGGATCATCGGCCCCTCGATCTCGGCGAGGACGTCGGCGGCGAGGTCCCACCACTGGACGAGGAAGACCCGCCGGCCCGTCGTCTCGAGGTAGTGGTTCACGGCCACCGTGAGGGCGGCGATGTTCCCGCCGTGGCCGTTGACCGCGATCAGGTTCTCGAAGCCGTGGTGGACGAGCGAGTCGCAGACCTCGCGGAAGACGTCGAGGAACGTCGCCGTCGTGAGGCGCATGCTGCCCGGGAACTGCATGTGGTACCAGGAGACCGTCACGTTCAGCGTGGGCGCGACGAGGAGCGAGACCCCTTCGTCGGCGCCGAGCTCGGCCGCGCGCTCGCAGAGCGAGCGCGCGATGAAGCAGTCCGTGTCGAGCGGCATGTGACGGCCGTGCTGCTCGGTCGACCCGACCGGGATGAGCACGGCGTCGACTCCGCGCTCGCGAGCGGCGTCGACCTCCGGCCACGTGAGGCGCTCGAGGAAGCGCTCGTCCGTCATGCGTCGTCCTCGCAGGCAACGTTGACGTAGCCCGAGCGGAACGGGCTCTCGGCGCCGGTCTCGGGGTCGTAGGTGTGCCGCCACACGCAGCCCGTGTCGTTCGTGAGAAGGTGGATCGACACGGAGGGCTCGTCCGAGGTCGTGCGCACCCGGTGGATGTCGTCGCGCGGCGGGATCAGCACGTAGAAGTCTCCCGGAACGAGCTGGCGCCGCTCGGTGAGCGCGAGCGCCCCGTGCCGGCGCGCGTAGACCTCCTCCTCCTGCTCGCCTTGATACAGGCCGACGAGCCCCCACGCGAGGTGGTCGTGCACGGGCGTCGCCGAGCCTGGGGGCACCACGAGGGAGAACAGCGTGAGAGAGCGGTCGGCGCTGCGGAAGAGAAGCCACTGGCCGATCCCGCCGCCCATGCCGCTCTCCGGGGCCGCGCGCCGGTAGTCGGCCGGGAGCCAGCTCGGGTCGCCGAGGAGCTGCGCGAAGGAGGGCCGGATGGCCTCGCAGATTTCCTCGGGCCGTCCGCCCTGCTCGATGCGGCTGCGAACGGCTTCGACGAACGCTCGCAGGGTGCCGCTGTCGATGAGGTACTCGTCCATGCTCACGCGGCCGCTGGCTGATGGATCCGCTCGAGGTAGGAGACGACCTCGCCGGCGGTCGTCACCTCGGCGTAGCGGCGGTGCACGTCTCGCAGATTCGAGACGTGCGCGTCGCGGCCCTGGTCTCCGACGCAGTCCTCCGGCACGAGCGTGCGGAAGCCGTTCGAGAACGAGTCCACGATCGTGGCGCGGACGCAGCCCGAGGTCGTGCACCCGGCGACGACCACGGTGTCGCAGCGCGCGGCCGTCAGCAGCGAGTGCAGCGGCGTACCGTGGAAGAAGGACGGCCACCGCTTGGGCAGCAGCACGTCGGACTCGTCCCAGAGCCGCTCGTCGACCTGGGCCCAGCGCGAGCGTGGCGTGATCTCAGCGCACGCAGGAAGCTTGATCGTCCAGAGGCCGATGTCGCGCTCGCCCTCCCAGGCCACCACCGTCTGGAAGACGGGGACACGGCTCGCCCGCGCTGTCTCGAGGAGCCGAGCGGTGTTGAGGGTCGCGCGCTCGATCAGCTCGGCGCCGCCGTACGGGAACGCGGGATCGGTGAACGCGTACTGGAGGTCGACAACGAGCACGGCCGGCCGCTCCCCCGGCTCGATGCACCCCTGGCCGTAGCCCCGCCTGACCCAGGGATCGTCCGGCTCGAGGTCGATGCTCACACTACGGGACGCGGTGCCAGTTGATGAGGCTCGGCTTCCACTTGGTGCCGAAGGCCGAGTAGACGCGCTCGACCTCCTGCGAGCCGCAGCTCGGACAGGCCGGTCGCTCGGCGCCCATCTGGAGGAGCTCCTCGAACCGCTCCTCGCATCGGGCGCAGCGGTACTCGTAGATCGGCACCGCCACAAGTCTAAC
>CAZCIJ010000416.1:0-1769 GCA_964498265.1 uncultured Gaiellales bacterium
CGACACCTACCTCCAGCGCGAGCGCCAGAAGATCCTCGGCCTGCTGGACGACTTCGACCGCAACCGCTTCACCATCCTGCGCTCGATCACCCTGCTGCGGCAGCTCAGCCTCCACCCGAGCCTCGTCCACCAAGGCGGCGACCGCGTACCCTGCGCGAAGCTCGACGCGCTCGCCGAGCAGCTCGCCGACGTCGCCGGCGGCGGCCACCGCGCGCTCGTCTTCAGCCAGTTCACCCGCTTCCTCGGCGAGGTGCGTGAGCGCCTCGAGCGAGAGAACATCGGGGCCTGCTACCTGGACGGCCGAACCCGGCAGCGCGAGTGCGTGCTCGAGCGCTTCCGCGCCGGCGACGACCCGGTCTTCCTGATCAGTCTCAAGGCCGGCGGATTCGGCCTCAACCTCACCGAGGCCGACTACTGCTTCCTGCTTGACCCCTGGTGGAACCCCGCCACCGAGAACCAGGCCATCGACCGGACCCACCGCATCGGCCAGACCCGGCCGGTGAACGTCTACCGGCTGATCGCCCGCGACACGATCGAAGAGAAGGTCGTCGCGCTCGCACGCCGCAAAGCCGACCTCTTCCGCAGCGTCATGGACGACGGCGACGTCTTCGCCTCCAGCCTCACCGCCGACGACATCCGCGGTCTGCTCGAGTAGCCGCCGCCACGCAAGGGTTCACCGGCGCGCCCGCCGGCGGCGGACGTCGAGCTCGGAGTAGCCGAAGGGGTCGCGCTTCGTCAGCTCGCGAGCGGCGGTGTCCTCGACGTCGGCAACCCACGTACGCGCGCCGTGGAAGCCGGGGAGGTGGAGAAAGCGGCGCACATCGACGCGCACCTTGTAGGGACTCGGCATCGGCTCTCCTTGCCTAGCTGTGGACCCCGTGCGTCTCGTTCGCCTACGCGACAACAGCCAGGTACGAAAACGGAAGGTTTCGCCGAACCTCACTCTCGCGATGGATACAACAAGGGGGTATGGAATCGGCCCGGTCGCGCCAGCTCAGCAAACAAGAGGCAAAAGGCCCCGCTTAGCAGGGCCTTTGTAGTAGCGGGGGCGGGATTTGAACCCGCGACCTCCGGGTTATGAGCCCGGCGAGCTACCTGACTGCTCCACCCCGCGTCGCGAGTTCACAGTATAGCCACCTCGAATCGTCCGCAGGCGTGCGTCCCCGGCGTGCACCGGGCCGGCCCGTGACCCAAGGTACGATCAGGCGATGCCCTGGTGGGCGTGGATCTGTCTCGGGATCTTCGTCGTCTCCCTGGTCGTAGCCTCCGGGGCGCTCGTGGTCGCCGTCGTCCGCCTCGTCCGGACCGCTCGATCGGTCGAGGCGGCGCTCGGGCGCGCGACCGCTCTCCTGAGCGCCTCCTCCGAGGAGCTCGGCGAGCGCAGCCGGCGGCTGTCGGACGATCAGAGAGCCGCCCGCGCGAGCATCGATCGCCTGCGCGCCTCCATCGCAAGGCTTCGGGCGCTCCTCGACGCCCTCGAGCCGCTGTGGGTCGTGCTCCGCCTCGCGCGGCTCGTGCGCTCGGTGCGGTGACGCGGGTCGCGGTCGTCGACCTCGGAACGAACTCGACCAGGCTCCTCGTCGCGGACGTCGAGGGGAGTCGCCTGCGCGAGCTCGAGCGGCGACTGACGATCACGCGCCTCGGCGAGTCGGTGGACGCGCGCCGTCGGATCGTCGCCGCGGCCGCCGCGCGGGTCGAGGCCTGCGTCGCCGAGTACATGACCGTCGCAGACGCCTGTGGCGGCCAACGAGCGCTCGCGGTCGCGACGA
>CAZCIJ010000416.1:1779-2158 GCA_964498265.1 uncultured Gaiellales bacterium
CAACGGCCGCCGGTTCCTCGAGGGCCTCGAGCGGCGCTTCGATCTCCGCACGAGGCTGCTCTCCGGCGAGGACGAGGCGTTCCTGACCTTCCGGGGCGTCCTCGCGGGCCGCTCGCTCGAGCGCCCGGCGCTCGTCGTCGATCTCGGCGGAGGCTCCACCGAGCTGCTCGTGGGCGGGAACGACGGCGTTGCCTTCCATGCGAGCCTCGACATCGGCTGCGTCCGCCTGACGGAACGCTACCTCGCGCACGATCCGCCGGCGGCGAGCGAGGTCGCGGCGCTCGAGGTCCGCGTCGAGGAGCTGCTCGACGGGCTCGCATGGCCCGTGGCGCCCCAGGACGCGATCGGCGTCGCGGGGACGGTGACTACGCTCGCGACG
>CAZCIJ010000417.1:0-2136 GCA_964498265.1 uncultured Gaiellales bacterium
GTTGCCCTCGTCGTCGACCTCGAGCATCGCGATGTGGGTCATGAAGCGGTTCGGGGCGGCGCCGTGCCAGTGCTCCTCGCCGGGCTCGAAGAAGACGCGGTCGCCGGGGCGGATCACCTCGATCGGGCCGCCGCGGCGCTGGCAGAGACCGGCCCCTTCGGTGACCCAGATCGTCTGGCCGTGCGGGTGGGTGTGCCAGGCGGTTCGCGCGCCGGGCGTGAAGTGGACGCTGCTCGCGCTGACACGCGAGCCGCTCGCCGGCACGGCGACGACGTCGATGTAGACGACGCCGGTGAACCAGTCGCTCGGGCCGCGTCCAGTCTCGGTGGTGTTCGGTGTGATCTGCATGCTGGTCTTCCTTTCAGCGGTCGATCATGCGTTGCTGCGCCGGCGCGTACCGATGCCCCTGCGCCGTCAGGGGAGCATCTTCGATCTCGCGAAGGTCATCTGCCGTCAGCTCGAGGTCGGCCGCCGCGATGTTCTCCTCGAGCCGGTGCAGCTTGGTCGTGCCGGGGATCGGCACGATCCACGGCTTCTGTGCGAGGAGCCAGGCAAGCGCGATCTGCGCGGGCATCGCCTCGTGACGCTCGGCGATGCGCGCGAGCAGCTCGACGAAGGCGCGGTTCGCCTTGCGAGCCTCGGGAGCAAAGCGCGGGACCGTGTTGCGAAAGTCGTCGCTTGCGAGCTCCGTCGTCTCGTCGATCGTGCCGGTCAGGAAACCCTTGCCAAGCGGGCTGAAGGGGACGAAGCCGATGCCGAGCTCCTCGAGCGTGGGCAGGATCTCCTCCTCCGGTTCCCGCCACCAGAGTGAGTACTCGCTCTGCAGCGCCGTCACGGGCTGGACGGCGTGCGCCCGTCGGATCGTCTGCACGCCCGCCTCCGAGAGGCCGAAGTGACGAACCGTTCCTGCTGCGATCAGCTCCCTGACGGTGCCGGCGACATCCTCGATCGGGACGTCGGGATCGACGCGGTGCTGGTAGAGCAGGTCGATCGTCTCGGTGCGCAGCCGCTTGAGCGAGCCCTCGACGGTGCGCTTGATCGTTTCCGGGCGGCTGTCGAGGCCGCCCGGCGTACTGCTCTCGAGGGCAAACCCGAATTTGGTCGCGACGACGACCTGGTCGCGGACGGGCTCGAGCGCGTCGCCCACGAGCTCCTCGTTCGCGTACGGCCCGTACACCTGCGCGGTATCGAAGAGGGTGACGCCGCGCTCGACCGCCGAGCGGATGAGAGCGATCATCTCCTGCCGGTCGGCGGCCGGGCCGAAGCCGAAGCTCATGCCCATGCAGCCAAGCCCGAGCGCCGAGACCTCCAGCGTGGTACCGAGTCTGCGCTTCTCCATCGCTCTTCCTCCTAGCGTGGTACGAGTTTCAGCGTCGCGGCCCGCGCCTCGGGAGCGACGATCGAAGGCACGATCCTGGGATAGCGGCCGCCGTATTTCGACCAGTACGCGGCGTCGAGCTCTTCGCCCGCGTCGTCGCTCTCCACCAGGTCGACCTCCCTCTGGAGGCCACCTGCCCGGATTCGGGCTTCGTGGCGGATCTGCGCGCCGCGAAACCAGGACGATCCGCGCCCGGTGACCGAACGGACGTAGACGTCGTCGCCGCTTCGGACGACCCACATCGTCACCGGCCTGCGCAGCGTGCCGTCGCGTCTGACTGACGCCAGCTCTAGCTCCTCAGCTACGCCGATCCTCTCGAGCTCGTCCTCCGTCCAGACGGCCATCAGGGCTTCACCATCACCTTGATCGCCCCGCGCTCGTTCATCGCCCGGTAGCCCTCCGGCACGTCCTCGAGGCCGACGACGCGGTCGAAGACGCGGCCCGGTTCGATCCGGCCCTCGAGCACGTCGGGTAGGAGCTCCTCGATGTAGGCACGGACGGGGGCCGGGCCGCCGCTGACCGCGATGTTGTCGTAGAAGGAAGGCTGCGCCGCGGGGATCGCCTCGTAGTGGGGGACGCCAACGCGGCCGACGGCGCCACCCGGACGAGCGATGCTGATCGCGGTGCCGATTGCCTCGTCGGTGCCGACGCACTCGAGTACCGCGTGGACGCCGACGCCACCCGTCGGCTCGCGGACGCGCTGCACCGCCTCGTCCCCGCGCTCTGCGACGACGTCCGTCGCGCCGAGGTCGCGCGCG
>CAZCIJ010000418.1:0-2131 GCA_964498265.1 uncultured Gaiellales bacterium
AAACGCGCGATAGTCCCCGATGATCTCCGCGACCGGATCAGACCTCGCCCCGTCGCATCCTCCTCCGCCATCGTACGACATGCACGGCCGGACACACGTCCCGGGATGGTCCCACTCAGGTAGTCAGCTCCGCCGTGGCATCCGGGCGACGACCTTTGGTCGGGCCGGCGTCTCTCACGAGAGCACGCGCTCGAGCTCCGCCCGATCCGTCGGCTCGCCGTGCGCGGGCAACACGAGCTCGACCGGCAAGTCGAGCAGCGGACGGAGCCGTCGGACGACATCGTCGCGCGTCACGTTCGTGCGACCACCGAGCCAGATGTCCAGTCCGTCGCCGAAGTCGGAGAGCGAGTCGCCGGTGACGATGGCGTTGATCGCCGGCAGCCAGAGGATGAGATCGTTGTCCTCGCGGCCCGCGTAAGCATCGATGCCGAACGGCCAAGCTCCGGGTCCGTGGAAGTGTCCTTCGCCTTCGCCTGCGCGCAGCCAGGCGAGGTCCTCACTTTCCATGCCGCGGACGCGGTCGGGGTCGATGCCGAACTTCTCGACCCAGTCCTGCCAGGTGTCTGCGGGCGGCGTGTGCACGGGGAGGCCAAGCCGACGGGCGTCGCGCTCGTGATACGGCGCGGTCAGGAGGACGGCGGTCGCGCGCCCGCGCAGCTCTTCGGGAACGGAGAGCGGGTCGAACAACAGGAACTCGTCGCCGAGCTCGATCCCGTACGACGAGACGAGCTCGGGCCATTCCTGCTCCTCATCCCAGTCGGGATGCGGCGACTGCCAGTGCCAGACCCCGGGGCGCAGTTCACGCATGGCGCACATCTTTTCACGTCTGGCTTCTCGTCGAACCACGAGGGCTCTTCTGCCATCGGCGCTCAGGGACCTCTCCGCGAGCTCTCGGCTCCGCGAACCAGCTCTTATCATCATCTGAACTGCGGATCGCTCGAATGCGTTCCACCCGCGGTCACTCTATGCACGACAAATCGGGCATCGGTGCAGAGGCGAGGGTCGGTCGTGAGTGGCCGGCCGGCGTCGTCACCTTCCTCTTCAGTGACATCGAGGGCAGCACGCGGATGCTCGAGGAGCATCGGGCCGATGCAGGCGTCGCGTTTGCACGCCACCACGAGCTCGTACAAGACGCGATCGACGATCGATCCGGGGTGGTCTTCGAGACGGTCGGCGACGCCGTCTACGGCGCGTTCACGCGACCCGCGGACGCACTCGGTGCGGCGGCTGAAATCCACCGCGCCCTCGCCGCAGAGGACTGGGGGGCGATCAGCGAGCTACACGTTCGCATCGCCGTGAACTCTGGGGCTGTCGAGACGCGAGGCGCGCACTACTTCGGGCCTGCTCTCTTCGAATGTGCCCGCCTGCAGTCGCTCGCCCACGGAGGGCAGACGCTCGTATCGGCCGCGACCAGCGCGCTCGCAGCGAAGGACCTCCCCGACGGGGTCGAGCTCCGCCCCATCGGAAGACACAGGCTCAAGGATCTCGACGAGCCGATGGAGGTCTACCAGCTCGATGCGCCCGGGCTGCACGCGCGCTTCCCGCCGCTTCGCGCCTCCACCGAGGCCCAATCGAACCTTGCGGCCGAGACGACGGCGTTCATCGGTCGCGAGCCGGATCTCGAGACCATCGGAGAGCTGCTGTCGCATAGCCGCCTCGTCACGCTCGTCGGAGCGGGCGGCTCAGGGAAGACGCGGCTTGCTGCCGAGGCGGGCGCCCGCCAGATGTACGCCTTTCCGGATGGAGTCTGGATCGCCGAGCTCGCGCCTGTCACGTCTCCCGAGTTCGTGGTCTCTGCCGTCGCAGAGGTGTGGGGGCTGCGAGCCGGAGAGGGCAGCAACCTCGAAGAAATGGTGGCTCGCTTCCTGGCCTCCCGCCGGCTGCTTCTGATCATCGACAACTGCGAGCACCTGCTCGACGCAGTGGTCGCCATCGTCGACCGCGTGCTTGCCTCGGCCCCGGATGTGCGGCTGATCGCGACTTCACGCGAGTCGCTGGGCAGAGCGGGCGAAGCCGTTTACCGCGTTCCGTCGCTCCCGCTCCCGGAGGGTCACGAGCACGCCCTCGAGTCCGACGCAGTGCGCCTCTTCCTCGACCGGGCGCGCTCGGTTCGCCACGACTTCAAACCGTC
>CAZCIJ010000419.1:0-2123 GCA_964498265.1 uncultured Gaiellales bacterium
AATACGCCTAGCCCGGCCGGCTGCAAACGCTTCGCATCCCTGCGTCCTCAGTCGCGCCCATATGACCTGCATATGGGCGCTCCCTGCGTCCTTGGGCTGCTCGGTTTTCGCTCGGCCGACCAAGACGGTATTTCCGGCCACGACCACTAGCGGCTCGTGCGCTCGCGCCTGCTCATCCTCGTGGCTTGCATCGCGCTGGCTGCCGGGGGATGCAGCGGAGACGGCGGCGGCGAGGCATCGGCGGACGGCCCGGCGGCCGCGAAGAGCCTGCTCAGGCCGGCCCCCGAGGCGGAGGAGGTCCTGGAGCAGTTCGTCCAGGCGGCGGACAACGGCGACGTCGACACGATGTGGGGCCTGCTCTCGGAGGAGAGCCGCGAGGCGCTCGGCCCGACGCTCGAGGCGTTCGCGAGCGAGCACGCCTCGGGATTCCAGACCGGCCTCGGCTCTTTCGCCGGCACCGGCTACGAGGTGGTCGTGTCCGCGGAGACCGCGGGCGGCTGGGGCGTGGTGGCGATCGCCGGCCCGCGCCGCCGCGGGGACGCGGACGAGTACGCCTCGTACGGTGCCGCCCTCAGGCGCAAGGAGGGCGAGTGGCGGCTCGAGCTCGGGGCGCCCGTCGCGATACGGAAGATCGCGCCTCCGGAGCAGACGGGCGATTCGCTTCCCCGCATCGAGGTCGGGATCGAGGCGGACGTCCCCATCGAGGAGGCGGGCCTCTGGCTCGACGGCGCGCTTCTCGACGCCAGCGTCAGCGGCGAGCCCGAGGACGTCCTCATGGTCACGACGCCCGAGAAGGCTCTTGGCGCGGGCTGGCACGTCCTCGTCGTCTTCGGCAGCGGCGGCGAACTGGCGAACGCGGGCGCGACCCCGTTCCTCGTACGCGGAGACTCGGGCCCGAGCGGCGACGGCGACGCCATCTGAGGGGCTCGCGCGCGGCGCCGTGACCGCTCAGGGTGGCAGCAGGGGCCGGCTCTAGAATCGACCGTCGTGACCGCCCCGTTCGTCCACCTCCACGTGCACTCCGAGTACTCGATCCTGGACGGGGCCTGCCGGATCCCGGACCTGGTCGCCCGTGCGGCGGAGCTCGGGATGCCGGCCGTCGCGCTGACGGACCACGGCTCGCTCGCAGGCGCGGTCGAGCTCCACAAGCACGCGGAGCCGGCGGGCGTCAAGCCGATCGTCGGCTGCGAGGTCTACGTCTGCGACGACCGCCGCGCCCAGGCGAAGGGGTACGCCCACCTGACGCTTCTCGCCGAGACGAACGAGGGCTACGGCAACCTCATCAAGCTCGCGTCGAGCGCCTACCTCGAGGGGTACTACTACAAGCCGCGCGTCGACTGGGAGCTGCTGTCCCGGCATGCGCGCGGCGTGGTCGCGCTCTCCGGGTGCCTGTCGGGTCGCGTCTGCAAGGCGCTCGAGGCCGGCGACCGGGCGGGCGCCGAGGCAGAGCTCGCCCGGCTCGTCGACATCTTCGGCCGCGACTCGACGTTCGTCGAGATCCAGGACGCAGGGCTCCAGATCCAGCGCCGGATCAATCCGATGCTCGAGGAGCTCGCGAGCAGAGCCGGCCTCCGGCTCGTCACGACCGGCGACGTCCACTACCTCCGTCACGAGGACGCGCGAGCGCACGAGGCCCTGCTCTGCATCCAGTCCGGCGACACGCTCGCGAATCCGAATCACTGGCGCTTCGAGAGCGACCAGTTCTACTTCAAGACCCCGGAGGAGATGCAGGCGCTCTTCGGGCACCTCCCCGACGCGATGCGGCAGACGGTCGAGATCGCCGAGCGCTGCACGACGACGATGGAGCTCGGTCGCATCCGGCTCCCGACCTTCCCGACGCCCGGCGGGCGCGACCCCTTCGCCTACCTCGTCGAGCTCTGCGAGGCGGGCATCAGGAAGCGTTACGACCGTGTCACGCCCGAGCTCGAGGAGCGGCTCGCCTTCGAGCTGAAGACGATTCGCGAGATGGGCTTCGCCGACTACTTCCTCATCGTCTGGGACTTCGTCTCGTTCGCGAAGCGCAACGGCATCGGCGTCGGGCCAGGGCGCGGCTCGGCCGCCGGGTCGCTCGTCGCCTGCTGCCTCGAGATCACCGACGTCGATCCGATCCGCTACGACCTCCT
>CAZCIJ010000420.1:0-2107 GCA_964498265.1 uncultured Gaiellales bacterium
GAGGGCTCCCCATACGCCGCGAATGCCCCAGTCCAGGGAGTACGCCGCCGCGAGCATCCCCGTGCACGCGACGAAGGCCGCGACCATCGAACCAGCGAGGAATGGCCCGTCACCCGCCCCGATGAGGATGCCGTCCAGCGCGAAGACCGCACCGTTCAGGGGCTGCATGAGGGCGAAGAGCGGCCACAGGATCCCCGCCTGATCGAGCACCGAGCCGTCGCCGGTGAACGCCCGCGGGAGCACGTCGGCCAGCGCCAGCATGGCCGCGTAGGCCCGCTCCGTCCGCCCGGCCCCGAGCTCCTGTCCGACGATGATCTGGCCGGCGATCGCGACCGAGTCGAGGACGAGAGCGAGCAGGACGAAGAGCTGGAACGCGATCTGGTGCGCCGCGATGGACGCGTCGCCGAATCGCGTCGCGACCGCGCCGGCGAGGAGGAACGAGCTCATGAGCGCGGTCGTGCGCAGGAAGATCCACCCTCCGAGCGAGAGGACCCGGCGGGCGAGGGCGATCCGAGGAGCCAGATGCTCGGCGGCGATCCTGCGCAGGATCACAACCACGAAGCCCCCGCCCATGCCGAGCTGGGCGATCGCGGTCGACCAGGCAGCTCCCTCGATTCCCCAGCCGAAGCCGTACACGAAGATCACCTCGAGCACGACGTTCGCCGCGTTCCCGGCGAGCACCACGAGGAGCGGGGTGCGCAGATCGGCGACGCCGCGCAGGTAGCCCTGCCCGCCCAGGGCGAGAAAGGCGGCGGGGAAGCCGAGCGCGGCGATGCGGAGGTACGTCACCGCGTACTCGGCCGCCTGTCCCTCCCCGCCGATGAGGTCGACGAGCGGCTCGGCGAGCAGGGCGATCAGGCCGGAGACGGCGAGCCCGAACGCCAGGGAGAGCCACAGCGCCTGCGCACCCAGCCGCTCGGCGACCTCGCGCTGCCCCGCGCCCGTCGCGCGCGCGACCTGCGCGGTCGTCCCGTACTGCAGGAAGTTGAAGATCGCGAACGCGCCGCCGAGGATCACGGAGGCGATTCCGAGCGCCGCGAGCTGCTCCCGGCCGAGATGGCCGACGATCGCCGTGTCGACGAGGAGGTAGAGCGGCTCGGCTGCCAGGGCGCCGAGCGCGGGAAGCGCGAGCCGGAAGATCTGGCGGTCGTACGGCGACCGAAGCGTCATTCCCCGCGTTTCGACGAGCTACGGCTCGCGGCGAAGGATCCGTCCACCGCTCGACTGCGCGAGCGCCTTGATCACCATCTCGTCCACGTTGACGTGCAGAGGCCGCGTGAGCGCGAAGAGCACGCACTCGGCGATGTCCTCCGGGGTCAACGGGTCGACGCCCTCGTACACGGCGCTCGCCGCCTCGGCGTCGCCGCGGAAGCGCACGAGCGAGAACTCGGTCTCGGTGAGGCCGGGGTCGATCGTGGTGACACGGATGGGCCGGCCGAGCAGGTCCTCGCGCAGCCCGTACACGAACCCGCGCAGGCCGTACTTCGCCGCGACGTAGGACGCAGCATTCGGGTACGCCTGCCGCCCCGCCACGGAGCCCGTGAAGACGAGGTGTCCCTCGTCGCGCACGTGCGGAAGCGTGAGTCGCGCGAGCCGCATGGCGCCCTCGACGTTCACGCGCATGACGGTCGCCTCGTCCTCCTCGGTGGACTCCCAGAACGGGTAGCGCCCGAGCGCGAGACCGGCGTTCGCGTACACGATGTCGATCCCGTCGAACTCGCCGACGGCCCGGCCCACGAACGCGGCGCAGCTCTCCTCGTCCGTGACGTCCAACGGCAGCGCGAGGTCGGCCTCGATTCGCTCCAGGCGCCGCGCCCCGCCCGCGACGCGCACGCCCGCCTCGCGCAGCTTGCGCACGGTCGCGGCCCCGATGCCGCTCGACGCTCCGCTGACGATCGCCGACTTGCCGGTCAGATCCATCCGGCCGCGGCCCCCGCGTGCTACCCGAGCTCGACGGAGTCGATCACGATCGGCGCGCGTGGCCGATCGCGGTCGTCCCGGTCGACGAGCGAGATCGCGTCGACGACGTCCTGGCCGGAGATGACGCGACCGAACACCGTGTGCTTGCCGTCGAGCCAGGGCGCGGCCTCGGCAGTGACGATGAAGA
>CAZCIJ010000421.1:0-2103 GCA_964498265.1 uncultured Gaiellales bacterium
ACGTCGCCTCTACCTGCACGAACGCGCTAGCCGGTTTTCGTCCCTTTCGTCCCGTTCGGGCCGGGGGCACTCTAACCAGGTGGTTTCCACGTGGCCGGCAGCGCTCGCTGGTGCTGTGCCTGCTTGCGCAGATGGTCCTCCGCTCCACCGCCGACGGGGTGACCCTCCCAGGGCATGGGTGGATCCTGAAGGTGCTCCGATCGATCGACAACCCGGCCTCACGATCCGGCCGCCGGCCGAGGTTCCGCCCCCTAGCTCACGGTCCTGACCCCCGGTGAGGACATGACGTGAGCATGACGTGAACATGACATGAGAAGGTGGGCCGTGCGTTCGGTCGCACAGCATCGAGTCGGAGGCTTCGCGCCGATCCGCGACTACGCGGCGATCGGCGACGGGCGGACGGTTGCCCTGATCGCTCGCGACGGCTCGATCGACTGGTTCGCGAGCCCTTCGATCGATTCACCCACGGTGTTCGCAGGCCTCCTCGATCCCCTTCGTGGGGGCTCCTCCGGACTCTCGCCGGAGATGGCGTTCGAGGCCAGCCGCCGGTACATCCCCGGAACGACCGTGCTTCAGACAACGTTCTCGACGGCATCGGGGACCGTCCGCGTCACGGACGCGATGACGACCTCCTCCACAGGGCTCGTTCCTTTTCGCGAGATCGTCCGGAAGGTGGAAGGGCTCGGGGGCACCGTCGCGATGAGCTGGCAGGTCCTCCCCCGCTTCGGGTACGGAACGCAGCACACGCGCATCGGGTGGCGGCGCGGCGTCCCCGTGGCCGATGCGGGGAGCGATGCCCTCGCCGTCTGCTCCTTCGGCGCGGGGGAACCGACCGTCGCTACAGACTCGATCGCGGGCCGATTCGAGATCGTGGAGGGTGGCCAAGCGCTCCTCGCCCTCTGCTTCACCCATCAGGAGCCGCTCGTCATGGCGAGCAGGGACGACATCGAGCACCGCCTCTCAGAGACCCTGGACGCGTGGAGCCGATGGAGTGCCGATCGCACGGGCCCGGGGCCTTGGAAGGATGCGGTCGAGCGCAGCGCGCTGACGCTGAAGCTCCTCGCGTATGCACCTTCGGGCGCCGTCGCCGCCGCTCCCACGACCTCCCTCCCCGAGGTGATTGGCGGGGAACGGAACTGGGACTACCGCTATTCCTGGGTCCGGGATTCCGCGTTCACACTCGACGCCCTGCTGCATCTCGGTTGCTCATCCGAAGCGAACGCCTTCTTCTGGTGGCTCATGCACGCCTCGCAGCTCACGCACCCGCGTCTCCAGGTCCTCTACCGGATCGACGGCGGGCCGGAGGCAACGGAGCGCGTGCTGGATCTCGAGGGGTATCGGGGGTCGAGCCCGGTCAGGGTCGGCAACGCCGCGGTCGACGAGCTGCAACTCGACATCTACGGCGACCTCCTCGAGACGGCCTGGGAGTATGCGGAGACCGGCAGTGCGATGGACGTCGAGGTTGGACGCCGCCTCGCCGGCGCCGCCGACCACGTCGCGTCGATCTGGCGCGAGCCCGACGCCGGCATCTGGGAGGTGCGGAGCGAGCCTCGCCACTTCACGCATTCGAAGCTGATGTGTTGGGTCGCGCTGGACCGAGCCATCCGGCTGGCCGACTGCGGGTCGATCCCCGGCCGCGGCGTGGACCGTTGGCGTCGAGCACGCTCGGAGGTGGAAGCGTTCATCGGGTCGGAGTGTTGGTCCGAGACGAAGCAGTCGTACGTTCGTTCGCCGGGGAGCGACGACCTGGACGCCGCACTCCTGCTGGGAGCCCGTTTCGGCTTCGACTCCGACAGGTACCGGTTCGCACGCACAGTTGAGGCGATCCGGACGGAGCTCGCGCACGGACCGTTCGTCTACCGCTATTCGGGCGAAGACGGACTGGAGGGCCACGAGGGAGCGTTCCTCACGTGCTCATTCTGGCTCGTCGAAGCCCTAGCCCGACAGGGCAGACGGAACGAAGCGGCAGCCGTCATGGAGGAGCTCGTCGGTATGTCGAACGACGTGGGCCTCTACGCCGAGGAGAT
Organism: uncultured Gaiellales bacterium; assembly: GCA_964498265.1. Taxonomy (GTDB): domain Bacteria; phylum Actinomycetota; class Thermoleophilia; order Gaiellales; family Gaiellaceae; genus CAZCIJ01. The sequence goes on from CAZCIJ010000421.1 coordinate 2,028, forward strand.
CGACCCAGCGAGCGGCGAGTTCCTCGGCAATTTTCCCCAAGGTCTGACGCATCTGGCGCTGATCGAGGCAGCGATC
>CAZCIJ010000422.1:0-2068 GCA_964498265.1 uncultured Gaiellales bacterium
CGCTTCGAGGAGAAGGTCGAGGAGCGGTTCAGGGCCGGTGACCTCGCCGGATTCCTTCACGTCGCGATCGGGCAGGAGGCGATCGCGGTGGGCGTCTGCCGGGCGCTCGAGGACGGCGACGTGATCGCCTCGACGCACCGCGCCCACGCGCACGCGCTCGCGAAAGGCACGTCGCCGAACGCGCTCATGGCCGAGCTGTACGGCAAGGCCGAGGGATGCAGCGGCGGCTACGGCGGCTCGATGCACCTCTACGACCTCGAGCACGGGAACATCGGTGCGAACGCCGTCGTCGGCGGCGGGCTTCCGGCCATCGCAGGAGCAGCGCTCGCCTTCAAGCTGCGCGGCGAGCCGCACGTGGCCGTGGCCTTCTTCGGCGACGGGGCGACGAACATCGGCACCTTCCACGAGGCGCTGAACCTCGCCCAGCTCTGGAAGGTGCCGGCCGTCTTCGTCTGCGAGAACAACCGCTACGCGGAGTCGACGCCCGGCTGGCAGCAGCTTCCGATCGAGGACCTGTCCAAGCGCGCCCTCGCGTACGACATGCACACGCTCGTGGTCGACGGCCAGGACGTCGAGGCCGTGCACAAGGCGGCCCTCGCGGCGACCGCGTACGCCCGTGACGGCTCCGGTCCGGTCTTCCTGCTGGCCAACACCTACCGTCTGACGGGACACTACGTCGGCGATCCGCAGGTCTACCGTCCGCGCGAGGAGCTGCGCGAGGTGCGCCAGACCCAGGATCCCGTCGAGCGGCTCAGGGCCCGGCTCGAGCCCGGGGACGAGGAGTGGGCGGCGATGGATCGTGAGGCGCGCCAGACCGTCGAGCTGGCCGTCGAGTTCGCGCAGAACGGCACGGACCCGAGACCCGAGGACGCTCTGAAGAACGTCTATGCCTGAGCCCACGCGGCCTCCCGGAGCTCGATCAGTGCGCGGCCCTTCCGGAGACGGGCGGTGCCTGAGCTGACCTATCGCGAGGCGGTGCGCGACGCCATGGTGCAGGCCATGCGCCGTGACGCCGACGTCTTCATCATGGGCGAGGACATCGCCGAGATGGGCGGGTCCATGGGCGTCACCCAGGGGATGCTCCAGGAGTTCGGCTCCGAGCGAGTTCGCAACACGCCGATCTCGGAGATGGCCATCGTGGGGGCGGGCATCGGCGCCGCGATGCAGGGGATGCGGCCCATCGTGGAGATCATGTACCAGGACTTCACCACGCTCGCGATGGAGCAGATCGTGAACCAGGCGGCCAAGCACCGGTACATGTCGGGAGGTCAGGTCAGGGTGCCCCTGACGATCCGCACTCAGGGGGGCGCCGGCTGGTCGCCGGGCGCACAGCACGCCCAGCAGGTCGAGGCCTGGTTCGTCCACGTCCCCGGGCTCAAGGTCGTGTTCCCGTCGATCCCGTCGGACGCGCGGGATCTGCTCTGTACCGCCATCTACGACGACAACCCCGTGCTCTTCTTCGAGCACCGCCTCCTCTACCCGGTCAAGGGGCAGGTTCGCGAGGAGGTCGAGCCGCTGCCCTTCGGACGGGGACGCGTGCACCGCGAGGGCGAGGACGTCACCGTCGTCGCGACGGGGCGTCTCGTCCACGAGGCGCTCAAGGCGGCCGACGACGCGGCACAGAACGGGATCTCCGTGGAGGTCTGGGATCCGCGCACCCTGCTGCCGCTCGACGAGGACTCGCTCGTCGCGTCGGTGTCGAGAACCCATCGTTGCGTCGTCGCGCACGAGGCCATCGTGCGCATGGGATGGGGGGCCGAGGTCACGGCCGTGGTCCAGGAGCGGGCGTTCGACGAGCTCGACGCTCCGATCGAGCGGGTCGGCGCGAAGTTCTGCCCGCTGCCGTTCGCGCCTGCCATGGAGCAGTGGGTCGTCCCGCACAAGGAGGACGTGCTCGAGGCCATCTACCGAACCGTCGGCAGGGAGGAGTGATTTGGCGACTCAGGTGACGTTGCCCCGGCTGGGGCAGGGGATGGAGTCCGGAACGATCGTTCGCTGGCTGAAGGCCGAAGGAGACTCCGTCGAGCGCGATGAGCCGCTCTACGAGCTCGACACCGAGAAGGTGACC
>CAZCIJ010000423.1:0-2048 GCA_964498265.1 uncultured Gaiellales bacterium
GGCTGCCCCAGCCTCGACGACCACAAGGATCAACGGCTGCGAAGCGGCCGCAAGCACGGCCTCCGAGCTGCGGGTGTTTCGAGTCAAACGTTATGAGAGGCCGCACTACACGATCGCGGCTTCGCCGAGCAGCGCCTTCACCTCGGCGAAGAAGTCCGGCTCCGGCCGCACCCTGTAGCCCGCGCCGAGACGAAGCGTCACCGGCCCGTCGGACGTGAGGATGTCGACCAGCACGGACGCCTCGCCGGGGAAGTCCTGGACGACGGCGGCCAGCTCCTCGACGACCCTCGCATGGGCCTTGCGGGCGTCCACGCGCAGGCGGATGACGCCGCGATCGGGCGCTCCCGGCTCGAAGGCGGACACCTCGAGGGCGACGAGCTTCGTCTCCCCGTCCTTATGGTCGATGCGTCCCTTCACGAGGAGGATGCGATCGCTCTCGAGCAGGTCGCGCGCGGTCGCGTAGGCGGAGTTGAACGCGATGACCTCGACCGATCCGGAAAGGTCGTCGAGGCGCACGAACGCCATCGGCTCGCCCCTGCGCGTGGTCAGGGAGCGAACGGAGCCGACGATCCCGCCGATCGTGACCACGTCGCCGTCGCGTCGGCCGGGAAGCTCGGCAAGCTGCAGGTCGACCTTGCGCCGCAGGGCCTCCTTGAGCTCCTGGAGCGGATGCTCGGAGACCCAGAGCCCGAGCGCCTCCTTCTCGTACGCGAGCAGTTCGTTCTTCTCGAACTCCTCCGCGGAGATGGGCGGATGATGGCGGTTCCCGCCCCCGGGCTCGCCGGCGACCCCGAGATCGGACGGGAGATCGAAGATGGACGCCTGTCCGAGCTGCCGGTCGGCGTGCTGCCGCGCGCCCCACGTGAGAGCCGCCTCGAGCGCTCCGAGCATCCCTCGACGCGAGTCGCCCGTCGAGTCGAGCGCACCGCACTTGACGAGGCTCTCGAGCGCTCGCTTGTTGACGACGGCCGGGTCGACCCTGTCGCAGAAGTCCCAGAGCGACGTGAAGGAGCCGCTCTCGCGCGCCGCGACGATCGTCCTGACGGCCGACTCCCCGACGTTCTTGACGGCGTTGAGGCCGAAGCGGATCTTACCGTCCACGACGGCGAAGTCCGCGGCGGAGACGTTCACGTCCGGCGGAAGCACCTCGATGTCCATCTCCTCGCAGGCCGCGACGTAGAAAGGAACCCGGTCCTTCGTGTTCATCACGGACGAGATGAGCGCGGCCATGTACTCGGCCGGGTAGCGAGCCTTGAGATAGGCGGTCCGGTACGCGATGAGCGCGTAGCAGGCCGCATGGGACTTGTTGAACGAGTAGTCCTGCGCCTGCTCCATATCCCTCCAGAGCTGCTCGGCGATCTTGGGCTCGACGCCGTTCGCGAGACACCCTTCGACGAACTTGTCCTTGAGCGAGGCCATGAGCGCGTGGATCTTCTTGCCGATCGCCTTACGCAGATCGTCGGCCTCCGCGGGCGAGAAGCCGGCGAGCTGCTTTGCGATCTCCATGTACTGCTCCTGGTAGATGCAGATCCCGTACGTCGAGCCCGTGATGGGCTCCAGGCGCTCGTCCGCATAGGCGATCTGCTCGCGCCCCGCCTTGCGGCGCCCGTAGACGGGGATGTAGCTCATCGGTCCCGGCCGGAAGAGCGCGACGAGGGCGATGAGGTCCTCGAACTCGGTCGGCTTCACCTGCCTGAGCGCCTCGCGCATCCCCGAGGACTCGAACTGGAACACGCCCGTCGAGTCGCCCCGCCGGAGCATGGCGTAGGTCTCCGCGTCGTCGAGCGGGATCGTCGTGATGTCCAGGTCGCCGACGAGCAGCAGCGCCTCGTCGATGACGTCGAGGTTGCGCAGGCCGAGGAAGTCCATCTTGAGCAGGCCGAGCGCTTCGACGTCTGCCTGTTCGAACTGGGTAATCACCTGGTCGCCGTGGTCGCCGGCCCTGAGCGGCACGATCTCGGTGAGCGGGCGGTCGGCGATCACCACGGCGGCGGCGTGGATGCCGGTGTTTCGAACCATCCCCTCGATCGGCATCGCCATGTCGATGA
>CAZCIJ010000424.1:0-2032 GCA_964498265.1 uncultured Gaiellales bacterium
CGCGACCGAGGCCGGTGAGGCGTTGCGCGTCCGGGCCGACGTGCTGGCGGCGCATCGGCAAATTCGCATGACGCCGCGGGCCGGGTAGGATGCCGGGCCGAACGGAAGGGAGATCGTGGAGCGAAGCGCCGATAGGATCCTGACCACGCACGGCGGGCGGCTGCCGTTCCCGGAGGTGATGGACGAGTTCGTCGCCGCCTCGGCGGCCGGCGACTCCATCCGCTCAGCCGAGCTCATGCGCGCGGGCGTCGCGGAGATGGTGCGCCGGCAGGCCGAGTGCGGCGTCGACGTCGTCTCGGACGGCGAGTTCTACCGCAACGCGTTCACCGACCTCGGCTACTACACGGCCCGTGTCAGCGGCGTCGAGCAGCGGCTGCCGGAGCCCGCGGAGCAGCTCTGGTTCGGCGACCGCTCGCCGGAGATGCTCGACCCGCGCTTCCGGCGCTTCTTCGCCTTCGCCGCCGAGGCGGGCATGTTCCCCGACTCGGGGTGGAAGGTCGACTTCACGCACCGGCTCGCGATCACGGGGCCGCTCACGTACCGGGGTCGCGACGCGATCGAGCGAGAGCTCGGGGCCGCGAAGGCGGGGCTTGAGGCGGCGGGCGTGAGCATCGAGCGCGCGTTCTTCCCGCAGATGGCGCCGGCGTGGCTCGGGCACTTCCTCTGGAACGAGCACTACGAGGCCGAGGAGGAGTACGTCTACGCGATCGCGGAGGCCTGGCGCGGCGAGTACCTCGCGATCGTCGAGGCCGGCTTCATCCTCCAGCTCGACGACCCGGCGCTCGCGGACAAGTGGTACATGTTCAACCCGCCGCTCTCGGTCGAGGAGTACCGCAAGCACACCGAGCTTCGGATCGAGGCGTTGAACCACGCCCTGCGCGGCATCCCCGAGGACCGGATCCGCTACCACACGTGCTGGGGGAGCTGGCACTACCCCCACACGACGGACATCGGGCTCGAGCACATCGTCGACCTGATGCTGCGCGTGAAGGCGCAGGCCTACTCGATCGAGGCGTCGAACGTCCGCCACCAGCTCGACTACCGCGTGTGGGAGGACGTGAAGCTTCCCGAGGGGAAGATCCTCGTGCCGGGCGTGGTCGGGCACGCGACGAGCAACCTCGTCGAGGCGCCGGAGCTCGTCGCGGACCGGCTCCTGCGCTACGCCGCGATCGTCGGGCGGGAGAACGTGATCGCCGGGACCGACTGCGGCCTCGGCGGGCGCTGTCACGACGACGTTGCCTGGGCGAAGCTGAAGGCGCTCGGCGAGGGCGCGGCGCTCGCGAGCCGCGAGCTGTGGAAGACCTGAGACGAGACGAAATGACGGGCGGATGAGCGTTCTCCTCGGGGTCGGGGACGCGCCCGCGTTCTACGAGCCGTTTCTCGCCCCGCAGGTCACGTATGCGGCATCGAGAAGGCAAACATGCGTTCAGCATCGATCCTCGCGTACGCAGGACCAGAATCCAGGAAGCTCTCCCAGTCCGTCCCGTACCGCGGCACGTAGACGTCGAGCAACGTCTGCCGGAAGCGGGCGTTCGCTCGATCGCGGACGTCGATCGGCACCGCCCGGCCATGCACGGTCACGGCGAACTCCTCTCCCGGCAGGTGCGTCGCGCTCACGTGCGGCCTGGAGCGGATGTGACGAAAACGCAGCGAGTCAGGGCTCGATCCGAAATGGAAAGCTCCGCGATAGAAGACTCCGTCAACCGCCCCGCCGATGGGACGACAGTCAGCCGTGACCGTTGTGAGCACGAGAAGGGACATTCCGGTCAAGCGAGCGACGATCTCCTCGGCCCTCGCCCTGCGCTCGGAGGTGTGGATGCGGAGCAGGTGCCGCCCGGCGCTCTCATAGCTCCGGTCGAGCAGCCGCTGCAAACCCTCGAGGTCGGCGGCCGACTCATGCACGCGAGCAGTCAAGCACACCGTCACGGGGACCGGCGTGTTCGTCGGGTTGGCGAGAGTGTCCGGCGAGGATGCCGACCACACCTCGCCCGGGTGGAATTCGTCGCAGTCCGGGAAGCGCCCAAGACGCTCC
>CAZCIJ010000425.1:0-2028 GCA_964498265.1 uncultured Gaiellales bacterium
CATCGCCCACATCTGGTGCTGGCCCACGCCGGTCGTCCAGACGACGTCCTCACGGCCGGCCGTCAGCGCTTGCAGCGTCTCCATGAGGCGCTGCGGCTTCACGAACTCGCCCCCCTGCGAGTAGCGCAGCGGGAACTGCTCGCGCCAGCCAGCGATCTCCGCGAGCCACGGCTCGGTGAGCGAGGTGCCGCCGGCGTCCCGCGCCTTGCGGTACTCGGCCGCGAGGTCTCTGAGCACCGGCTTCAGCGGCCCGACGACGGGCACGTCCGGGTGACGGAGCTTCCCGATCTCCGCCGCGTCGATGTCGAGGTGGATGACCTTCGCCCCGGGGGCGAAGGCCGAGAGCTTGCCCGTGACCCGGTCGTCGAAGCGCGCGCCGCAGGCGACGATCAGGTCGGCCTTGTTGAGCGCCCAGTTCGACCACTTCGGCCCGTGCATGCCCGGCCACCCGAAGAAGAGCTCGTGCGTCTCCGGGAACGCGCTCTTGCCCATCAGCGTCGTGATCACCGGGATGCGCGCGAGCTCTGCGAGCTCGAGCAGCTCGGCGCACGCGTCGGCGTTGAGGGCTCCCCCGCCGACGTAGAGGACGGGCTTCGGGCTGTCCGCGATGCGGGCGGCCGCCTCCTTGATCTGGCGCGGGTGGCCGCGCGCGGGCGGGCGCCATCCAGGAAGATCGACCGTCTCGGGATAGGCGAAGTCGATCTCCGCCTCCTGAACGTCGCGCGGGATGTCGACGAGCACGGGGCCGCAGCGGCCGGTGCGAGCGACGTGGAACGCCGCCTTCATGACATGCGGGATCTCCGAGACGTCCTTGACGAGCCACGAGTGCTTGACGATCGGGATGGTCACGCCCGTGATGTCGCACTCCTGGAACGCGTCGGTGCCGATCAGGTGCGAGCGCACCTGACCGGTGATGCAGACGAGCGGCGTCGAGTCCATCCAGGCGTCGGCGATCGGCGTGACGAGGTTGGTGGCTCCCGGTCCGCTCGTCGCCATCGCGACGCCCACCTTGCCCGACGCGCGGGCGTAGCCCTCGGCCATGTGCCCCGCCCCCTGCTCGTGGCGCGCGAGCACGTGACGGACGGTCGCGCCGCGGGCGAAGGCGTCGTAGATGGGCAGGATCGCGCCGCCCGGGATGCCGAAGCAGACGTCGACGCCCTCGGCTTCCAGCGAGCGCAGGACCGCGTCCGAGCCGAACGTCGCGCTCACGCCGTCACCCCGCAGAGCCCGCAGCCGCGCGAGTCGCCCCGCGCTCCTTCCTTCCTACCGAGGAAGGAGCAGCGCGAGGACGGCGAGCGCAGCAAGGAGGCCGGCGATCGCAGCGACTGATCCCGTCGGGAGCTCGAGAACGCGCGCACGCGCAATGGGAGGCCTCCTTCGCATCGTGCGCCTAGTGTTGCGAGCGCAGCATGCGCTGTCAAGGAGAAGCCGCGCCGGCGGCGGCGCTGCGCGCCCTCGCGGAGCGTGGACCGGCCCGTCTGGAGGCGGCTTGATAATTGGCCGCGTTGTCCCTAGAGTTTTCGGAAGAATGGCCGGCGCGGACAAGACTGCAGTCACGACGGTTGCGGACGCGCGGGCTGCTGCGCGCTAGCCGGCGTCTGCGCCCGTCTCCGCCGGCTAGCCACGAGAAGAGGCGAGGCGCCCCTGTACCACCGCCAGGAAGGATGACGACGAGAACCCGCACCCGCACCCTCTACGACCCGGCCGCCGAGCGCGACGCCTGCGGCATCGGCTTCGTCGCCGACGTCCATGGCCGGTCTGCGCGGGCGATCGTCGACACGCTCCTGGAAGGCCTCTGCCGCGTTCGCCACCGGGGCGCCATCGCGGCCGACCGCATCACCGGCGACGGCGCGGGCCTCCTGCTGCCGATCCCGGAGGCGCTGCGCCCCGAGCCGGGTTGCGGTCTGGCGATGCTCTTCCTTCGCGACGAGTCTGCGCGCGAGCGGATCGAGTCCGCGTGTCGTGCGGAAGGCATCGAGCCGGGGGAGTGGCGCGGTCTGCTCGAGGCGTATGGCGCCGGCGAGCTGC
>CAZCIJ010000426.1:0-1338 GCA_964498265.1 uncultured Gaiellales bacterium
CCTGTTTCCGTCGGCCCATCTGGCCCGAAACGCCTGAACCGTTCGCAGAGGAGAATGCGACAGTTTGTATATGACGTCGGCAGTCTCGGACGAGGAGCTCGTCGCCGCCGTCGCCGACGGCGACCGCGACGCACTGCGCGTGCTCTACGACCGACACGCGCCGTGGCTGACCCTTCGCCTTACGCGGCGCTCGAGCGATCCGGACCTCGTGGACGACGCCGTCCAGGACACGTTTCTGGCGGTTTGGCGGCAGGCGGCGCGGTACGACCGGCGCGGCGAGGTCGCCGCCTGGATCTGGGGAATCGGGATCCGTCGGCTGATCGACCTCCTCCGGCGCCGTCCACGGAGGGAGCTCGTGCTTCTGCACCGCGAGGAGGCGGAGCCGTCGGCCGAGGACCAGGTTCTGCTCGGAGTCCAGCACGGCGACCTGGCGGGCGCACTCAACCGCCTCTCGCCCGAGCTGCGGGCGGTCGTGCAGGCGACGGTGCTGGACGGGCTCACGACCAAGGAGGCGAGCCGGCTGCTCGGTATCCCGTCCGGGACGGTGAAGACACGGATGATGCGCGCTCGCGCGCACCTACGAGAGGAGTTCGCATGAGCTGGCACGTCGAGACGGACACGCTCGAGGCCTACGCACGGGGCACGATCGACGACGCAGCTGCGTTCTCGCTCGAGGCGCACCTGCTCGGCTGTGCCGACTGCCGGGCGCTCGTCACCGGGCTAGTCGACGAGCGCCGCCTCGAGGATCTCTGGGGCGAGATCGACGAGCTGCTCGACGCGCCCAGGCGAGGGCCGATCGAGCGGCTGCTGGTCCGCGCCGGCGTCTCGGAGCACGTCGCACGTCTCCTCGCCGCCACACCCTCGCTCAGCCTGTCGTGGCTTTCGGCCGTCGCTCTCGCGCTCGCATTTGCCGTGTTGGCCGCGTACGAGAGCGAACGCGGGCTCGTCCTCTTCCTCGCGCTCTCCCCACTCCTGCCGCTCGCGGGTGTCGCTGCAGCCTACGGCCCGGGGCTCGACCCGACGTACGAGATCGGGCTCGCCTCGCCGTTCCGGAGCTTCCAGCTGCTGCTCATCCGCGCCACTGCCGTCCTGGTCACGACGACCGTTCTCGCGGGCATCGCCTCGCTGGCGCTGCCGGAGGTCGACTGGAGGATCGCTGCCTGGCTCCTCCCGGCGCTCGGTCTCACGACCATCAGCCTCGCAGTGGCCACGTACGTGTCGTCGCTCTGGGCGTCGGGAGTCCTTGCCTTCCTCTGGATCTCCGCCGTCACCCTCGGGCCGGCCGTGGCCGACGATCGCTTCGTCGCCTTCCGCGCACCGGCGCAGGTCGCCTTCCTC
>CAZCIJ010000426.1:1348-2025 GCA_964498265.1 uncultured Gaiellales bacterium
GGCGACGCTCCTCGCCGCCCTCGTCGTCGTCCGCCGCCGGGAGCACTTCGAGACCGCGACCAAGCTATGAGCGTCGCGACGGTGAAGCTGGCGGGCATCGAGAAGCGCTTCGGCCGGACGCGGGCGCTCGCCGGCGTGACGTTCGAGCTCGAGCAGGGCATCACCGGCCTCTTGGGCCCGAACGGAGCCGGAAAGACGACGCTCCTGCGCATGCTCGCGACCGTGCTCGCGCCGGACGCCGGAAGCATTCGGCTTCTCTCGCGCGATCCAGCGAACGGCGGCGAGCGCCTCGAGATCCGCCGGCGACTCGGCTACATGCCGCAGGAGCCCGGGTTCTACCGCAGGTTCACCGCGTTCGAGTTCGTCGACTACGTCGCGATCCTCAAGGAGATCACCGACCGCCGCGAGCGGCATGCCGAGGTCCGGCGCGTCTTGGACCTCGTCGATCTCCGGAGCGTCATGCAGCGGAAGATCAACGCGCTCTCCGGCGGGATGCGCCGTCGGGTCGCGCTGGCCCAGGCTCTCCTCGGCGACCCGCAGCTCGTCGTCCTCGACGAGCCGACAGCGAGCCTCGATCCCGAGCAGCGCCTGCGCTTCCGCGAGCTCATCTCGCGGCTTGCCGAGCAGCGGACGGTCGTCCTCTCCACCAATCAGACGGAGGACGTCGCCGCGCTCTG
>CAZCIJ010000427.1:0-2024 GCA_964498265.1 uncultured Gaiellales bacterium
TCATCGAGGAGGACCTCGTCCCCGACGACGGCTGGATCGAGGTGCTGACGCAGGCGCGGGAGGAGCTGATCGAGAAGACGATCGAGAGCATCCGCGGTGCCGAGCGCGCGATCATCCACCTCTACAACTCGACCTCGGAGCTGCAGCGCCGCGTCGTCTTCCGGGAGGACCGCGCGGGCATCGTCGACATCGCCGTCGCGGGCGCTGAGCTGTGCCTGCGGGCGCTCGACGAGCTCCCCGACACCGAGATTCGCTTCGAGTACTCGCCCGAGAGCTTCACGGGCACGGAGCCCGACTTCGCCCTCGAGATCTGCGAGGCGGTCATGGACGTGTGGCAACCACGCCCCGACTGGAAGGTGATCATCAACCTGCCGGCCACGGTCGAGATGTCCACGCCGAACGTCTACGCAGATCAGTTCGAGTGGTTCGGGCGGAACGTCTCCCGCCGCGACTCGATCGTCCTCTCGATCCATCCGCACAACGACCGCGGCTGCGCGGTGGCGGCGACCGAGCTCGCGCTCATGGCCGGAGGCGAGCGAGTCGAGGGCGCACTCTTCGGAAACGGCGAGCGGACGGGCAACGTCGACATCGTCACGCTCGCGCTCAACCGCCTCACCCACGGCGTCGAGCCGGAGCTCGACCTCTCCGACATCGACGAGGCTCGCCGCGTCGTCGAGTACTGCAACCAGCTCCCGATCCACGACCGCCACCCTTACGCGGGCGACCTCGTCTACACCGCCTTCTCGGGCTCTCACCAAGATGCGATCAAGAAGGGCATGGAGGCGCTCGGCGAGAGCGAGGGCGGCCCCTGGGAGGTCCCGTACCTCCTGATCGACCCGCAGGACGTCTGGCGGACGTACGAGGCGATCATCCGGGTCAACAGCCAGTCCGGGAAGGGCGGCGTCGCGTACGTCATGAGAGCCGAGCGCGGCCTCGACCTGCCTCGCCGGATCCAGATCGAGTTCTCGCGGCTGATCCAGCACCTCGCGGAGCGCGAGGGCGGCGAGGTCACGCCGGATCAGATCTGGGACGCGTTCTCCGCCGAGTACCTCGCCCGTCTCGCTCCGCTCGAGCTCGTCGGCTACCGCAGCGAGGAGAGCGAGGGCGAGGTGCAGTCCCTCGAGGCCCGCGTGCGCGTCGGCGACGCAGAACGGGTCGTCACCGGTCGCGGCAACGGGCCGATCGCGTCGTTCGTCAGCGCCCTGTCCCAGGTGGGCGTCGACCTGCGCGTGCTCGACTACCACGAGCACGCCGTCACCGCCGGAGCCGATGCGTCGGCCGCGTGCTACATCGAGGCGGCGATCGGCGACCGCGTGCTCTGGGGCGTCGGCATCCACCCGAGCATCGTCACGGCCTCGCTGCGCGCGGTCGTCTCGGCGATCAACCGCGCCTTCGCCCAGGGGCTCGTCGAGATGGGAGACGAGCCCGCGCTCGCCGAGGCGTAACGCTACGCGTCTTCCCGGGGTCAGTCGAGGCATGCGGATCGCTTCCGTCAACGTCGGCCTGCCTCGGCGGGTCGAGTGGCAGGGCCGCGTGGTCGAGACGTCGATCTTCAAGGAGCCCGTCGCGGGGCGCGTGCGCCTGCGCTCGCTGAACCTCGACGGAGACCGCCAGGCCGACCTCCGCGTGCACGGCGGCCCGGAGAAGGCCGTCTACGCGTACCCGGCGGAGCACTACGACGCCTGGCGAGGCGAGCTCGAGCGCGAGCTCCCGCACGGGATGTTCGGCGAGAACCTCACGATTGAGGGGCTCCCGCTCGAGTCCGAGCTCGCGATCGGGGACCGGCTGCGCGCCGGTACGGCCGAGCTCGTCGTCACCCAACCCCGGCTCCCGTGCTTCAAGCTCGGGCTTCGGTTCGGCGACGCCGGGATGGTGAGACGCTTCCTGCGCGCTGGCCGAAGCGGCGCATACCTCCGCGTGGAGCGCGAGGGAACGGTCGCGGCCGGGGACCGAGTGCAGCGCATCGCACGGGATCCCGCCGCTGTCCCGGTTCTCGGACGAGCGCGCCTCCGGAGCCACCCACA
>CAZCIJ010000428.1:0-1996 GCA_964498265.1 uncultured Gaiellales bacterium
CTACGACCCGCGCGACTTCGCGCTCGTCGCCGCAGGCGGAGCGGGCCCCATCTTCGCGGCGCAGATCGCCGCCGAGGTCGGGACGCCCTCCGTGGTCGTGCCGCCGTACCCGGGCGTGACCGCTGCGATGGGGCTGCTCGCCACCGACATGGTCTACGAGTACGGGGCGACGTCCTACCAGCGGCTGTCGAGCCTCGACGCCGGCGCGCTCGAGCAGCGCTTCGCGCAGCTCGAGGCCGAGGCGCGCGCGCAGCTTCAGCGCGACGGCATCCCGGCCGACCGGGTCGCGATCCACCGCGTGGTGGAGGCGCGCTACGCCGGGCAGGGCTACGAGCTCAGGGTCGACGTGGGCGCGGGCCCCGTCGACGAGGCCTGGGTGGACAAGCTGCGGGCCGACTTCCACGAGATCCACGAGCGCGAGTACTCGCGCCGCTTCGAGAGCGCGGACATCGAGCTCCCGAACGTTCGCGTGCGCGGCGTCGGGCTCATGCCGCCGCTCCTCACCACCGAGGTGGAGCGCGGCGGGGAATCGGCGGACGCGGCGCTCCGCCACGAAGGTCCCGCCTGGTTCCGCGTGGGCGGGGGGCTCGCGACGCTGACGACGCGTTACTACGATCGGGCCGCGCTCAAGGCGGGCAACCGGCTCGCCGGGCCGGCGATCATCTACCAGTACGACTCGACGACGGTCGTCCCGCCGGGGCTGCACGCGACCGTCGACCCGTACGGAAACATCGTCATCGCCGCGAGCACGGAGGCCCTCGAGGCTGCCGAGGCGGCGGACGCGCTGGTCCGCTTGGCGTCCGGCTCCGCGGCCGGAAACGGGAAGGAGCTTCCGTGAGCGTCGTCGAGTACGAGGTCGGGCGGCGGCCGGGGCCGCCGACGCGGACGCGGGTCGAGGTCGACCCGATCACGCTGCGGGTGCTCGGCGGTGCCTTCCACGCCATCGCCAAGGAGATGGCGGGGGTGCTCTTCCGCATGAGCTACAGCTCGATCATCCGCGAGTCCGAGGACCTCGGCGCCGGCATCTTCGACGCGGAGGGCCGCGAGCTCTGCGAGTCGGACTCGACGCCCATGCACATCGGCTCGCTTCCCTGGTACATCCGGGGCTTTCTCAACCGGCTCGACGGCCAGATCCAGGATGGCGACGTCATCGTCCACAACCACCCCTACCTGGGGGCCTCGCACAGCCCCGACGTGGCCGTGGCCGTCCCGATCTTCTACGGCGGGGAGCTGCTCGGGTTCGCGGCCGTCACCGCCCACGTGCTCGACGTCGGCGGCGCGTTCCCGGGCATCAACGCAGACGCCTTCGACGTCTACGCCGAGGCGAAGCTCTACAACGCGCTGCGCTGGCACGAGGCCGGGAGGCTGAACGAGGACCTCGACCGCATGATCTTCGACAACGTGCGCACCGAGACGATGAACCGCGGCGACATGAACGCGATGCTGGCCGCGTGCGAGCTCGGGAAGGAGCGCTTCCTGCGTCTCGTCGAGAGGTACGGCGTCGACGTCGTCATGAGCGCGGCGTACGACTGGATGGACTACTCGGAGGGGATGCTGCGGCGGGAGATCGCCCAGATCCCCGACGGGGAGTACCGGGCGCCGACCGGCTGGCTCGACGACGACGCCCGCAACCGCGGCGTGCGCCTGCGGGTCGAGACGAAGGTGATCGTGGACGGAGACTCGATTACGATCGACCTGACTGGCTCGAACGCCGAGGTGCCCACCGGATTCAACGTGCCCTTCGAGGGCTCGCTGCTCGTCGGCGCGTACTACGCGATCCGGACGATCCTGCTCGACGAGGCCGTGTATCCGGAGCACGTTCCGCAGAACGACGGCGTCTTCCGGCCGGTCGAGGTGATCGCGCCCAAGGGGACCATCTTCAACCCGAGGTTCCCGCGCGCGTGCTTCTCGCGGTTCACCCAGGTGCAGCGCGTCGTCGACAACACGATCCTCGCGCTCAGCGACGCTCTGCCGGAGCGCACGACCGCCGGCAACT
>CAZCIJ010000429.1:0-1983 GCA_964498265.1 uncultured Gaiellales bacterium
TGTGGACGTCGGCGGCCGCCGGAAGGGCTTCCATGTCGCCGTCACCGACGAGCTGGGCCTTCGCGCCGAGCCCAGGGCGCTCTCGGGCGTCGGCGAGGCCGTCGACTGGCTCGCGCGGTTCGAGCCCAGGCTCACCGCGGTCGACAGTCCCGCTGGCGCAGCGCCGTCCGGCGAGCGTTCGCGTCCGTGCGAGCGCGCGTTCCTCGCCGCGAGGATCTGCGGCATTCGCCCGACGCCGGACGAGGAGGCGATCGCAGCGCGGAGGGACGGCTACTACGACTGGATCGCTCGAGGATTCGACCTCTACCGGGCGCTGGCCGCCGCCGGGCTCGACGCGGTCGAGTGCTTTCCGACAGCGTCATGGACCAGATGGGCGGGAGCGAAGGGCGCCCGCACGCGGGCGCGCTGGACGGCCGAGGCCCTGGCAGCCCTCGGTCTCTCGGGGATCCCGACGAGGACGAGCCAGGACGTGCGCGACGCGATCGCAGCAGCGGTGACGGCTAGCGCGTGCTCTCTCGGGAAGACCGAGTCCTTCGGTTCCCTGGTGGTCCCCGTCTAGCGGCGACCGAAGCTGTGCGCGGACGGGAGCGAGGCGCGCACCTCGGCGTCGTTCGCGACCCGGCGGGCCAGCGGAGCGAGGGAGACGAGCTCGTCGACGACGACGTTGCGGTTGCGGTCGACGCGCTCGAACCGTCCCCGGGCGAGCACGAGCGGCTCGCCGCGAACGGCCGCCCGGCACCGCTCGTAGACCGGAGGCGGGACGACGAGGTTGACCTGGCCGGCTTCGTCCTCGAGAAGCATGAACACGACGCCGTTCGCCGTCGCGGGACGCTGGCGGGCGACCGTGAGCCCCGCCACCGCGATCCGCTCACCGTGGGGAAGCTCCTTCAGCTCCTCGCTCGAGACGACCTCCGCGGGCAGGTGCGGCCGCAGGAGCTCGAGCGGATGCGCGCCGACCGAGAGCGAGGTCGTGCGGTAGTCGGCGAGCATCTGCTCCCAGCGGCTCTGCTCCGGGAGCTCGGGGATCGGCGTGGCGGGCTCGAGGGGAAGCGCGAGCTGGGTCCCCGCTCCCCGAGCGGCGCGCACGGACCGCGACGCGAGACCGAGCCTCCAGAGAAGCTGGCGCCGCGGCCACCCGAAGCAGTCGCACGCTCCCGAGGCGACGAGCGCCTCGAGGGCCCGGCGATCGAGCGGCGCACGACGGGCGAGATCCGAGACGTTCTGGAACGCCCCGTCGGCGCGCTCCAGGACGAGCTCCCGCGCCGGCTCCTCTCCCACTCCCTTGACGTACGCGAGGCCGATGCGAACCGCATCTCCTTCGAGGCGGCACCTCGCGTCGCTTCGGTTCACGTCCGGTGGCAGGACGTCGATGCCGCGCCGCTGCGCGTCGCGAACGAGGCTCGAGGGCGGGTAGAAGCCCATCGGCTGAGCGTTCAGGAGCGCGCAGAGGAACTCCGCGGGGTGATGGTGGCGCAACCACGCCGACTGGTAGGCGAGCAGCGCGAACGCTGCCGCATGCGACTTCGGGAAGCCGAACGAGGCGAAGCCGAGGAGCTTCTCGAAGACGCACCCGGCCGTCTCGCGGCCGACCCCCCGGCCCGCCGCCCCCTCGAGGAAGCGCCCGCGGTAGGCCTCGATCGCGTCACGGCTGCGCTTGCGGCTCATCGCCCGGCGCAGCCCCTCGGCCTCGCCGACCGTGAACCCGGCGAGAGCGATCGCCACCTCGAGCACCTGCTCCTGGAAGACGACGACGCCGAGCGTCTCGCCGAGCGGGCCTTCGAGAAGCGGATGATCGTACGGGGGCACGTAGGTCGCGTCCTCGCGCAGGCGCTGGCGGCGCTCGATGTACGGGTGGACGGCCCCGCCCTGAATCGGCCCCGGGCGTACGAGCGCAACCTGGATCGTGAGGTCGTCGAGGTTCTCGTGGCGAGTGCGCAGCAGGCTCTGCATCTGCGCGCGGCTCTCGATCTGGAACGTCCCCAC
>CAZCIJ010000430.1:0-1979 GCA_964498265.1 uncultured Gaiellales bacterium
ATGCGTCACTACGAGGGCTTCCTCAGGTAAGCCGGGCGCGTCCGGCCTCCGTCCCCTCGCCAGTCGATGCCGCTCGATCTCCTCCTCCTCGGTCCGCCAGGCGCAGGGAAAGGCACGCAAGCGAAGCGTCTCTCGGGCGAGCACGGGATCCCTCAGATCGCGACCGGCGACATGCTCCGTGAGGCCGTCGCGGCGGGGACGGAGCTCGGTCGGAGGGTGGAGCCCATCCTCGCGGCGGGCGACCTCGTTCCCGACGACCTCGTCGTCGCCGTCATGCGGGAGCGTCTCGCCCGTCCGGACACGCAGCAGGGGTTCGTCCTGGACGGCTTCCCGCGCACCATCCCGCAGGCGGAGTCGCTCGACGAGATGCTGCGCCAGATCGAGCGCCGTCTCGCGGCCGTGCTCGAGCTCCAGCTCGACGAGGAGGTCGCAGTCCGGCGTCTTCTCGGTCGTGCCGAGCAGGAGCGGCGAAGCGACGACACGCCCGACGTGATCCGCAACCGGATGCGCGTCTACCGCGAGCAGACCGAGCCGCTCGTCTCCTACTACATGGCGCGCGGGATCCTCGTGGGCATCGACGCCGGCGGAAGCGTCGCCGAGGTCGCGGCCGAGGTCGAGAAGGTCATCGAGCAGCTTCGGGTGCGAGCCGGATGATCATCCGTAAGTCTCCCGGCGAGATCGAGAGGATGGCGCGCGCGGGCGAGGTCGTCGCCGCTGTCCTCGAGCTCCTCGGCGAGACGATTCGCCCGAGCATGACCACCGCAGAGCTCGATCGCATCGCAGAGGAGGAGATCAGAGCGCACGGCGGGGTGCCGACGTTCAAGGGGTACCGTGGCTTTCCGGCCTCGATCTGCGCCTCCCCGAACTCGATGGTCGTTCACGGGATCCCCGGGCCGTACCGCCTCGAGGACGGCGACGTCCTCTCCGTGGACGTCGGCGTCACGCTCGACGGCTTCGTGGCCGACAGCGCGTACACGTTCGCGGTCGGCGAGATCGATGCGGATGCGCAGCGCCTGCTCGACGTCTGCCAGGCGGCCCTCGAGGGCGGGATCGCCGAGGCTCGGCTCGGAAACCGGGTCGGCGCGATCTCCTCGGCAATCCAGCGGGTGACGGAGGAGGCGGGCTTCTCGGTCGTCAAGACCCTCGTCGGCCACGGGGTCGGGCGCTCGATGCACGAGGAGCCCCAGATCCCGAACTTCGGCGATCCCGGCAGGGGGCCGGAGCTGGCGGAGGGCATGACCCTCGCGATCGAGCCCATGATCAACGCCGGCGGCGAGGAGGTGGTGCTCGCCGACGACGGCTGGTCCATCTCGACCGCCGACGGCTCGCTCTCCGCGCACTTCGAGCACACCGTGGCGATCGGCGACGACGGGCCGCGTGTCCTCACGTTCTCCGAGCGCCTCGCGAGGAGTCGGCCCATCGGGTCTGTGCTACGATGACTAGCCGCGGCATCGCCGCGGCTACGCTGTGTTCTCCCTCCGACAACCGCGCTCGAGGAGCGCGGTTTTGGCGAGAGTCGCATGCCGGTGAAAGAAGAGACAATCGAGGTCGAAGGAGAGGTCGTCGAGGCTCTGCCCAATACGATGTTCAAGGTCAAGCTCGACTCGGGATACGATGTGCTGGCGCACATCTCGGGCAAGATGCGGATGCATTACATCCGCATCCTTCCGGGCGACCGCGTGAAAGTCGAGCTGTCCCCGTACGACCTCAGCCGCGGCCGAATCACCTACCGGTTCCGCTGACCGCCGATGAAGGTCAGAGCTTCCGTCAAGCCGATGTGCGAGCGCTGTCGTGTCATCAAGCGGCACGGCAAGACGATGGTCATCTGCCCGAACCCCCGTCACAAGCAACGGCAGGGATGACGGTCGAACGACGGGCTGAAAGGTAAGGACTGAATGGCACGTATTGCAGGCGTCAACCTTCCGCGCGAGAAGCGCCTCGAGATCGCGCTGACCTATATCTACGGCATCGGACAGTCG
>CAZCIJ010000431.1:0-1707 GCA_964498265.1 uncultured Gaiellales bacterium
CGGTCGAACCACGCCCACCACGCGGGCTTCGCCTCGCGGCGGTGGTACTCGAGCAGCTCGCCTGCAAGCCAGCGCGGGCTGCCAGGCTCCTCGCCGTCGACCAGCTCGAGGCGTAGCTGCTCGCGCGCCTCGATCTGCTCTCGCTTCTCCTCGTCGAGCTCCCGCTCAGGGGCGGGCTGGGGCCAGGGCAGCTCCCGCGGCCGCCGCCCGAGCAGCCAGTCGCGGAGCGCGAGCGTCGCCAGACAGTCCTCCTCGTTGTAGGCGCCGATCTCGTCGAGCCGGGCTTGCTCGCCCGTCTGGAGCCACTCCTCGAAGCTGACGACCGCCTCGTCGCCCGAGCCGACCGCGGCCGCGCGCGTGAAGCCAGTCAGCGCCTCGAGCGCCTTCAGCGAGTAGCTTCGGACGCCGACCCGGAGCGCCTGGCGCAGCACGGAGTGCAGGTTGACGAAGACCCGCCGGCGCAGCAGGTCGTCGACCTCGGCCTCCCGCACCCCGTGCTCGCCCATGAGGCGCTTCAGCGCGCTCGCGTCGTAGCCGCCGAAGTGGTAGACGTGCATGTCCGGGTCGCGCGCGAGCTGCTCGTGGATCGTGTCGATCACGCGCGTGAACGCGTCTCGCTCCTCGCGGCGGCCGAGCGCCCAGACGGCCTCGTAGGCCGGCTCGCGGCCGTCGCAGAAGAGCAGCCCGAACAGGAACTCGAGCCCGCGCGCGGGCTCGAAGAAGGGGTGGCCCTCCAGATCGAGGAAGACGTCGCCTTGCGAGGGCCTCGGCAGCGCCGCGAAGCCGCGCCCGTCCTCGACGGGCCGCAGGCGCCACTGGATCGAGCCCACCCCGCCGGTCGCGACCTGGAGCTCCGCCTGCTCGCGCAGCCCGGCGAACGTCTCGGGCGGGAGCTTGCGCACCTCGGTCGCCGGGTCGACCGCCGCCAGGCCCGCCATCGTCGTGATGCCCGCGGTCGCGAGGCGCGAGATCTGGTCTCGCCGCATGCCGGCGACGCGGTGTAGGTGGTCCCCTTCCTCCCAAACCTGCTCGCACACCTGGCGGAAGTCGCACAGGTTGCAGTGGTCGACGGGGTAGGGCTGCGTCTGCGGCCGCGACCCGACGGCGCCGTGGAAGCGCGCGCGGACGCGCCGGTAGTACGCCGTCAGGTCGGCGAGCCGAAGCGTCTCGCGCTCCTGCGTCCCCAGCACGACGTGGGCGGCCTCCGGCTCGTGCTCCTGTATCTGCGCGACCGCCTCGCTGTAGAAGCAGAGCTGCAGCGCGTGCGCAGGCTTGGCCCGCCGCGCGAGCTTCGTGTCGAGCACCTCGTAGGAGTAGGAGCCGAGCGCCGAGGGCCGCTCGACCCGCTCGAGGAAGTCGGCGATGCCGCGCCAGTCGTCGAGCACGAGCACGGCCTGGTAGACGTAGGGCGCGCCGTCCCGCATCGCCGCCGCCGTGCGCTCGGCCGCGGCCTCGAAGTCGCGGCGCTCCTCGTCGATCCCGATCTCGACCACCTCGTGGCCCTCGGCCCGCAGCGCCTCGAGGAAGGCACGCTCGTGCTCGTCGCCCTTGCGCCGCAGCAGCTCGCCGTACGGCGTCTCGTAGTGGGGCTTCTCGATCTCGCCGAGCGCGGCGGCGAGCTCGAGCTGCGTCAGGTGCTCGCAGGCGACGAAGTCCCCGAGGTCGGAGGGCGAGAAGCGCAGGCTCGAGTCGGCGAGTCGCATCCCG
>CAZCIJ010000431.1:1717-1951 GCA_964498265.1 uncultured Gaiellales bacterium
GGGGCGGGGCTCGCCCCGTTTCGGAGGAACAAGGCATCTACCGCGAGGAGGTGCCCGTGATGATGGGCGCCCTCGCCGAGAACCCGAAGAAATGGACTCGTGAGGAGTGGCGCGAGTGGCACGCACGCGCCGAGGCCACGCAGCGCGTGCTCCAAGAGCACATCGAGCGGATCAAGGCCGAGCTCGAGGCGAAGCAGAAGCCCGACCACGCTGCTTGGTGCATGCCCTCCCCGC
>CAZCIJ010000432.1:0-1944 GCA_964498265.1 uncultured Gaiellales bacterium
GCCGCGAGCCCACGGCTGACCTCGCGCTCGTCGACGACTCGCTCGTGTCTCGGTCACACGCGCGTGTGACGCCTCGCCCGGACGGCGTCCTTCTCGAAGATCTGGGCTCGAGCAACGGCACGGTGCTGAACGGGCAGCGCATCACGGATCCGGTGCTCGTGCAGCCAGGTGACCGCATCCTCGTCGGGAGCACGACCCTCGAACTGCGAGAGATACGGCCGCCCGAATACCTCCTCGCGATCCTTTCCCAACCGGGGGTCCAGGTGCGACTCGGAGGGGTCCTCGAGATCGGGCGCGACCCCGCTGCTGATGTGGCTCTCGTCGACGATCCGCTCATCTCCCAGCGTCACGCCCGGCTTGTGCCCGGTCACGACGGTGTGATCGTCGAGGACCTCCGCTCGAGCAACGGCACGTTCGTTGGCGGGCTCCTGGTGACTGAGCCGACGCTCGTCCGGCCGGGCGACCAGGTTCGCCTCGGCGACACGACGATCGAGGTCCGGGAGATGCCGAAGCCGACGTACGCGATCACGATCGTGTCCGAGCACGGCGTCTCCGAGGAAGTCCGGCTGTCGGAGCCGCTCGAGATCGGGCGAGACGCTGCGGCCGGTCTGTCCCTCGTCGAGGATCTCCTCGTCTCGAACCGGCATGCACGTCTGACGCCCGGCCCGGACGGCGTCATCCTCGAGGACTTGGACTCGCGCAACGGCACGTTCGTGAACGGAGCGCGGGTCACCGGGTCAAGGCTCGTGAAGCCCGGCGACCGGATCCTCGTCGGGGCCACCGAGCTCGAGCTTCAGACGGTGGAGCCGAGCGCAAAGCCAACGCTCGTGCGCCCCCCAGAGCCGGCAACCCGTGCCTCGACGGACATGAGCCCGCCGACAGAGCCGGGACAAGGCCACCCTGCTCCTGGAGCGACGGTCATCGAACCGCAGAGGGAACGAGCAAGCCCCGAGGAATCCGCGCCTCCGTTCGCCTCCGACTAAGCGGCGGCCGCCCGCGCAGCGCCGGACTCCGTAGCGGTCGAGGCCGGGCTTCCATAGAATCGCGAGCCTGATGGCGTACGACGTGGTGTGCATCTCGCGCGCGGTGGGTGCAAACGGCGAGCTCGTCGGGCAGATCGTCTCGCAAGGACTCGGGTTCCGGTACCTCGACCACGAGATCGTCTCGAGGGCAGCGGAGAAGCTGGGGGTGCCCGTGGACCTCGTCGCCGACGTCGAGAGCCGACGCTCGCTCACCCGGCGCTTGGTCGAGGAGGTCCTCGCCGATATGGGCGGCGCCGCCATGCTCACCGGCGCCTCGCCGCCGCCTCGCGATACCAAGGCGAGCGACGACTACCGCGCGCTCATCGAGCAGGCGATCCGCGAGGCTGCGCAGGCGGGCGAGACCGTCATCGTCGCGCACGCGGCGTCGGTCGCTCTCGGGGAGCGGCCGGGCGTGTTGCGCGTGCTCGTGACGGCGTCGCCCGACGTCCGGGCCGACCGTCTCACGCGGCAGTTGGAGCTGTCGGCGCCCGAGGCGAAGAAGGCCGTTCGCGAGGGAGACCTCGCGAGAGCCGACTACCTCAAGCGCTTCTACGGCGTGAAGCAGGAGCTCCCGACCCACTACGACCTCGTCGTCAACACCGATGCGCTGGGGCCCGAGGACGCGGCGAAACTCGTCCTGGCAGCGTGCCGTGACTGACCGCCGCGGCGACGCCGAGCCCCGCGCGGCTTGACAGGGGCTTCCCAAGCCGTTGCAGCCGGCCGTGCTGCTGCGCGCCCATTCCGACGAGTTCTATCCTGCGCGCCCACCGCTTCCGCTCGTGCGCAAACCGGCGCCGGTCTGCGTCCTCAGTCGCGCCCGTGGCAACTCGACGCACCAGCGTAGGGCGCTCCCTGCGTCCTTGTCCGGCCTGGTTTCTCCCTCGTCAGGATCATCACCGAACTCCCCGGACAGAGCACTAGA
>CAZCIJ010000433.1:0-1925 GCA_964498265.1 uncultured Gaiellales bacterium
GAGTTGTCCGCCGAGTTCGTACACGCGCGGCATGACGAGTTCGAAGTGTGCGCGGTCTTCGAGGCGGGCGTCTTCCGTAATCTCCTTGTAGTCCTCCTCACCGGCCAACCAGCAACGCAGGATCGTGTAGTAGTAGTAGGTCGTGAACTCGGCGCCGGCGGCGTCGATGAGCTTCTCGACCAGCTCGGAGACGTCGACGCCGCGCGAGGCGACCTGCTCGGCTCCGACCCGCTGCGTCAGGTCGCCGGCCTTGACCTTCCCGGTCGCGTGCGGCTTGGGTCGAGTGGACATGGCTCACTCCTCTCTTTCCAGCGGTCCCCTCCTTCTCTTGTGGGGGCGGGTCATGACCCGCCCCCACGCGGGGAGCGCGGTGGACGACAGCGCGGACAGGTGCCCTCGAGCACGATTCGCGCTCGCTCCACGTCGAACCCCTCGTCCAGGTGCGGGCGCAACCGCTCGAGCCCGGAGATGCGGACGTCGAACAGCCCCCCGCAGGCCCGGCAGCGGAAGTGCTGGTGCTCGCGGTCGAGATTCGCGTCGAAGCGAAGCGCGCCGACCCCCTCGACGACCTGGACGAGACCGCCCCGGGCGAGGTCGCTGAGCGTGTTGTAGACGGTGGCCCTGGACAGCTCCGGGAGCCGATTCCGTGCCTCCCGGAAGACGTCGTCGGCCGTGGGATGGCCATCGCCGATGCCGTCCACGACCTCGAGGATCGTGCGCCGCTGCGGCGTCGCTCGCAGGCCCGCGGCGCGCAACCGCTCGAGAGAGGGCTCGAAGGACTCGCCGCTCACGGCGAGACTCTATCAGTCGCAGCAGCGTCTCTGTTTAGACAGCGTCCGGCTTAGAACGTGTCGCGCTCGGCCCGCTCGACGCCGGGCTCGTCGACGCCGGTTCCGGGACGCCCGATCACCTGGATCGGGCGCTCGAGATAGAGCGTCGAGTACACGCCGGCCGCGAGCGCGCCCCCGATGATCGGTCCGACCCAGTAGAGCCACGCGTCCGACCACGTGCCGCTCACGAGCTCGGGCCCGAACGCACGCGCCGGGTTCATCGCAGCACCGGTGAGAGGCCCGCCGACGAGGATGCCGGCGGCGACGGTGAGGCCGATGGCGAAGCCGCCGACGATCCTGAAGGCGCCGCGGGCGTCGACCATGGTCGCGAAGTAGACGAGGACGAGCAGGAAGGTCAGGATGATCTCCGTCAGCAGCCCCTCCCAGACGCTGATCCCCGGCGCGACGGTGGGCGCTCCTCCGTCAGCCGCGTCGTAGAAGCGATCGTCGAAGATCCCGCGCAGGAAGATGCTCGCGACGATCGCGCCGAGCAGCTGGCTGAGGAGGTAAACGCAGGCCATCTTCGTGGTGATGCGGCCGGTCGACCAGAAGCCGAAGGTGACGGCCGGGTTGAAGTGCGCCCCTGAGATGTGCGCAAGCGCCGTGACCATGATCGCGAGGATGAGCCCGTGGGCGAGCGCGACCGCGAGCGTCGAGCCCGTCTCCGTGGCGGTGATGGTGATGATCGAGCCGGCGCCGATGAAGACGAGCGCCCCGACCCCGAGCGCCTCGGCGACGCCCCTGCGAATCACGTCGTCGCGATCCACGGCCGGGAGCGTAGAGCGAGGGCCGGACGGCCCCGAACGACCGCCTCCACTCGGCCCGGACGGGAGCGACTCAGCCAAGCTCGGCGAAAGCCTCGGCGTGGTTCGTCTCGCCGGCGACGACGAGAATGTCGCCTTCCGTGACGACCGTGTCCGGCGTCGCGTACGTGAACGCGCCGTCCGTCGGCTTGACGCAGACGACGGTGATCCCGTACCGGCGCCGCACCTCCGCCTGGGCGAGCGTCTGGCCGACGATACCGTGCGGCGCCGTCGTCTCGACGAGCGCGAAGCCGGGATCCAGCTGGATGAAGTCGATGGTCCGGCCGGTGAT
>CAZCIJ010000434.1:0-1891 GCA_964498265.1 uncultured Gaiellales bacterium
GAGCGCGTAGCCGAGCAGGGGCGAGGTGCCGTCGGGGTCGCCGAAGTCGAGGCAGGCGGTGAGGCCGTGGTAGTGGTACTGGCCGCCGCGCTGGGGGTGCCCCCCGCACGCGTCCTGGATCTCGTTCGCGACGCCGTCGTCGCCGGCCGCGTCGAGCGCGTTGTAGAGGTAGGCGCCGCTTGCGAGGACGCCGATCGGGCCCTGCGGGACACACGATGGCTCGGGCGCGCGCTTCGGGTTGGCCGTGAGCGTGAGCTCGAGGCTCTGCGAGCGGATCGGGTTCGGATTCGCGTCGTAGCGGTAGGCGTCGTCGGTCGGGGCGATCGGGAACGTCCCCGTCGCGTGCTCGGGGAGGCCGTTGCCGGTGATCACGCGCGTGGCGCCGCGTCTCGCGATCGTGAACCTGCTGGGCCACTCGACGTTGCCGTCGACCGTCGCCTTCGCCGTCAGGTCGTAGGTGCCGCTCGCGCGGTCGATCCACGGGCCGCCGTGGGCGGCGCGGCCCCGGAAGCTGGTCTGGCACGCCCACGCGTATCCCTTGCGCGGCCGGCTCGAGACCTTCCCGTCTCCGAGCGGCAGGCTCCTGAGGTTCACACTGCCCGTCGCCGCGGCATCTCCTCCGGCCGCGTATGCCGAGGCGATCGCGCCTCCGAGCGCGGCGAGGAGCGCGCCGGCGAGAAGGGCTCGCCGGAGCGGGATTTGCGAGCTTCTCAGACGCTCACCCATGACTCGCATCCTCGGCCGCGAACCTGGGAGTCGCCTGGGAGCGTGCTCCGACCTCGCCGGGAGTTCTCGACCGCCGGCGGGCCGCTCCGTCGCGGCGGGGATCAGAGACGCGCCCTCAATCCGGGAGGAGGGGCACCTGGAGCCCCGAGTCGCGACCGAGCAGCACCGCGCGCGTGACGGCCGTCGATCCGAACCGCTCGCGCACCTCGTCGAGCGCCGCGTCGAGGGCGCCGGCGCGGTCGCGATCGAGCGGTAGCGTCAGCTGGACCGCGCGGTCGTCCTCGAGGTTGCCGACCGCCACTCCGACGAGGGTGAGACCCCGGCGCTCGATGGTCGGCAACGCCGCCGCAAGCAGCCCTCTCGCGGTCGCGAGGATCGTCTGGGTCTGGGCTGTCGCCCGAGGCAGCGAGCGCGACCGGGTGGCCCGCGAGTAGTCGTCGAAGCGCACGCGGAGCACCACCGTGCGGCCGACTCGCCCGGCTGCCCTCATCCGCCGTGTGACGCGGTCGACCAGCGCCACGACGACGGCGTCGACGGCCTCGGGCGATCTCGGCGAGCGGCCGAGGGCGCGCTGCGACCCGATGGAGCGCCGGCGCCGGCGCACCTGCACGGGCCGGGGATCCCGGTTGTGAGCGAGGGCGTGGAGATGCCGGCCCGACGCCCGGCCGAGGACGGAGACAAGCGCCGCCTCGCCAAGCTGGGCGACGTCGCCGACGGTCGTGACGCCGCGGCCGCGAAGCTTGCCGGCTGTCACCGGCCCGACACCCCAGAGCCGCTCGACCGGGAGCGCGTGAAGAAAGGCCAGCTCGCCGTCGGGCGGCACCGCCAGCAGACCGTCTGGCTTGGCGACGCCGCTCGCGACCTTGGCGAGGAACTTCGTCCTGGCCACCCCGACCGTGATGGGCAGACCGACACGTTCCCGGACGTCGCGCCGCAGCCGCACGGCGATCTCCGTCGGCGTGCCCGAGAGCCGCTCCAGCCCGCGCACGTCGAGGAACGCCTCGTCGATCGAGAGGCCCTCGACGAGCGGCGTCGTGTCCTCGAACACGGCGAACACCGCCTTGCTCGCCTCCGAGTAGGCGGACATGCGCGGCGGCACGACGACCGCATCGGGGCAGAGCCGGAGCGCTCGCCGCCCGCTCCTCGCCGTGGCCACACCGTGCGC
>CAZCIJ010000435.1:0-1890 GCA_964498265.1 uncultured Gaiellales bacterium
TCGAACCGCTCGATGATGCGATTCGTCGCGCCGAAGAGCATCATCGCCCCGAGCTTGCGCGCCTCGTCGATCGGCGTGAGGAACGCGCGGACGGGCAGGTTGTGGAAGATCCGGTCGTTGACGGTCGACTCCACCCGCTCGCGCTCGTCCGGCGTGAGCGGGCGCGTGTGCGAGAAGTCGAACCGCAGCTTGTCCGGCCGCACGGCCGAGCCCGCCTGGCGTACGTGGTCGCCGAGCGCCTCGCGCAGGGCGGCATGGAGCAGGTGCGTCGCCGTGTGGTTCGCCATGGTGGGGAAGCGCACCGTCCAGGGAACGACGGCGCGCACGCGATCGCCTGCGGTGAACCCCTCGCCCTCGAACAGGAGGGCCTGGTCGTCGCCGAACCGGAACGCGGCCGCGAGCTCGGCGCGCTTCCCGCCCTCGCCCTCGATCCAGCCCTGATCGGAGACCTGGCCGCCCCCCTCCGCGTAGAAGGGCGACTCGCGCAGCTTCGCGAGGAAGCGACCCTCGCCGACGTCCTCGAGCGCTCCGATCTGGGTGCGCACCTCCGAGCGCTCGTAGCCGACGAAGTCGGTCGAGAAGCCGGCCGCGCGCGAGAACTCGGCCGCCCGCTCGAGCTCGCCTCCCTTGCCTGCGCGCGACCGCTCGCGCTGGTCGGCCATCAGGCGCTCGAACTCGTCTGCGTCGACGGAGAGCCCGTGCTCGAGCGCGAGCTCGCGCGTGAGCTCGAGCGGGAACCCGTATGTGTCGTGGAGACGGAAGGCGTCGGCCCCGGCGATTCCGTCCGGACTCCGAGCGAGCACCTCGCCGAACAGCCGCATGCCCGTCGAGAGCGTCTCGGAGAACCGCTCCTCCTCCGCGGAGAGGACGGCGTGCACGTCGCTGCGATGCGCACGGAGCTCAGGGTACGACGTGCCCATGAGCTCGACGACGACGTCTGCGAGGCCGGCAAGGAACGGCGTCTCGAGCCCGATGCGGGACCCGTGCTGAACGGCGCGTCGCACGACCCGCCGCATGACGTAGCCGCGACCCTCGTTCGCGGGGACGACCCCGTCGGCGGCGAGGAACGTCATGGCCCGGCCGTGGTCGGCCAGCACGCGGTGTGCCTTGGTGGCCTCGTCCGACGCCCCGTAGCGCGTACCCGTCTTCGCCGCCACCCACTCCATGATCGCCGCGAAGGCGTCCGTCTCGTACACGGAGTCCGCCTCCTGGAGGATCGAGGCGCCGCGCTCGACGCCCAGCCCGGTGTCGATGTTCTGCGACGGCAGCGGGGTCAGCGTCCCGTCGTCGTGCAGGTCGAACTCCATGAAGACCAGGTTCCAGAACTCGAGGAAGCGGTCGCAGTCGCATCCCGGCGCGCAACCCGGCCGGCCACAGCTGCGCTCCTCGCCTCGGTCGTAGTAGATCTCCGAGCAGGGCCCGCACGGTCCGGTCGGTCCTGCCTGCCAGAAGTTCTCCGAGCGGGGAAGGCCGCGAATGCGGTCGGCCGGGATGCCGACGCGCAGCCAGGCGTCGATGGCGACCTTGTCCTCTCCCAGTCCGAGCTCGGCGTCGCCGGCGAACACGGTCGCCCAGAGGCGATCCGGAGGGAGCCGCATGTGCTCGAGCACGAACTCCCACGCGAGATCGACGGCCCCGTCCTTGAAGTAGTCGCCGACGGAGAAGTTCCCGAGCATCTCGAAGAACGTGAGGTGACGGGCGGTCAGTCCGACCGAGTCGATGTCGGTCGCCCGGAAGCACTTCTGCACCGTCGTCAGCCGCCGCGACGGGGAAGCCTCGAGGCCGAGAAAGTAGGGCTTGAGCGGCTGCATCCCTGCGGTGGTGAGCAGCACGGAAGGGTCGTGGGTCTCCGGCACGAGCGGGGCCGAAGGGCGTCGCAGGTGCCCTTTC
>CAZCIJ010000436.1:0-1885 GCA_964498265.1 uncultured Gaiellales bacterium
GCACGCTGCCTGCCTACGTCCCGGTGCCGACCTACCGCGTCTGGGCCGAAGGCGGACGCGTCTTCCTGGAGGTCCCGTAGGCGCCGGGGAGCCTCGGCGCCCTGCGGAGGAACGAAGGACCGGGCAGGGGTTGCTCGACGAGCCCGTGCTCGCGGCGATGCGTCGCCTCGAGGAGGAGGACGCGCGCCAGCGGCTCGAGCGCGTTCCGTTCGAGCGTCGCTCGCGGGCGGTCGCGCCCACGACCGGAAGGTTCCTGTTCTCCCTCGTCGCGCCCCAGCCGGCCTGCGAGGTGCTCGAGATAGGCGGCTCGAGGGGATACTCGACCCTGTGGCTGGCGGCGGGCGTCCGGATGCTCGGAGGCAACGTCACGTCCGTGGAGCGAGACTCTGCCAAGGCCGAGGCATGGCGCGCGACGATCGCCGAGGCCGGCGTCGAGGGGTGGGCGGAGCTGCTCGAGGGCGACGCCTTCGACGTCCTCGCGCAGCTCGACGACGTGTTCGATGTCGTCTTCCTGGACGCGGACAAGGACGACTACGAGTCGCTCTTCGCGCTCGCCAGGAAGCGGGTGGAGCCGGGAGGCCTCATCGTGGCCGACAACGTCCTCTCCCATCCTGACCCGCTCGCCGCCTACAGCGCCGCGCGGCAGTCGGATCGGACGCTCTCGAGCCTGACCGTCCCGCTCGACCGGGGGCTCGAGCTCACGGTCGTTCTGCGCCCGTGAGCGCCAGGCTTGCGCGGCGCGCCGCCGTCCTGTGCGAGCGCGTATCATGGCGCTACCACGGAAAGGAGGTGATCCGGACTTGAGCGATTGCGACAGTACGGGCAGTGGAGGTGCTCGCTCGTAGGGGCGTGTCCCCGAGACCTACGGGGAATCGCCTAGCCAGCGTAGGGGGCTGAAGCGCTCCTGCGAAATCCAGGCGAGAGAACCGGCGACGGGGCCAGGCGACTGGCCCCGCCGCATCTTCTTGCAGGGGCCGAGCATGCTCGGCCCCTTCGACGTCCGGCCAGCGTCGTTCCGTGTCACAGCGAGCGGCGGATCTGCTCGTCCAGCGGAAGCACGTCGAGCCCGATTCGGTCCATCGCGGCGCCGCCGTCGGAGACGACGTTGTCGCCGAGCGACAGCATCGTGAGCTGGTCGCGCGTGACGAGCGGTCGCGGGAGCCGCTCGAAGACGGCGGCCTGGGGACGCAGGAGGGAGACCGGGATGTGGACGAGGCGGCGGCGAACGCCGAGCGCCCGCGCGATGCGGTGCCAGAGCTCGTTCCACGTGACGACGTCCGGCCCGCCCAGCTCGACGAGGAGGTCGCCGTCGCGGTCGAGGACGACGGACGTCGCGCGCGCGAGGTCGTCGACCCAGATCGGCTGGATGCGCTGCGTCCCCGGTCCGGGCACGGGGGTCGCGGGCAGGTAGCGCACCATGCGCACGAAGCGCGGCAGGACGCCCCCCTTTCCGAAGACGAAGCTCGGACGCAGGATGGCGTGCCCGATGCCCGAGGAACGAACCGCTTCCTCCATCTCCCACTTGGCTCCGTAGTAGGGAACGGCGTCCTTGGTCTGCTCGGTGAAGCCGAGGGCGCTCATGAGCACGAAGCGGCGGACGCCGGCAGCTGCGGCCGCGGACGCGAGATGCCGGGTTGGCACGCTCATGATCCGCTCGTAGTCCTTCGGCCGCCCGACGATGATGGCGACGAGGTGCACGACCGCCTCGCACCCGTCCAGCGCCCGGTCGAGGCTCTCGGGGTCGGTGACGTCGCCGACGGCGAGCTCGCAGCCCCACGCATCGAGGCGGGCAGCCCGCTCGCGGCTGCGAACGAGACAGCGGACGCTGCGGTCGGCCGTCCGGAGCGCATGCACGACGCGCTCGCCGACGAAGCCGGTTCCCCCC
>CAZCIJ010000437.1:0-1870 GCA_964498265.1 uncultured Gaiellales bacterium
TCCGCGAGCAGCACGTGCGCGTCACGGGTCAGGCGGTTGCCCTTCTCGGGCTCCTCGCCGATCGAGAGGAGGCCGACGCTGGGATTCGAGATCCCCATGATCTCCTCGGCGAAGATCACGCCCATGTGCGCGAACTGGACGAGATGCTCCGGGCGCGCGTCGGCGTTCGCTCCCGCGTCGATGAGGACCGAGGGGCCGCGCGTGGCCGGGAGCGGAGCTGCGATCGCGGGCCGGTAGACGTCCGGGAGCCTCCCGATCTCGAGCAGCCCGGCGGCGAGGAGCGCCCCGGTGTTCCCGGCCGAGACGACCACCTCCGCGTCACCGCGCGCGACGGCCCGGCACGCCGCGAACAGTGAGCTGTCTCGCTTCTCGCGGGCGGCGTCGGCCGGCTTCTCCTGCATGCCGACGACCTGGGGGGCATCGACGATCTCGAGATCGGGGGCGAGCGGCGCAAGCGCCTCGCGCGGGCCGAAGAGAACGGGCACGATCCCGTCGGTCGTCGACGCGCGGGCTCCGGCAATGACCTCGCCGGGCGCCCGGTCGCCGCCCATGGCGTCGACGGCGACTCGGACGGTCATGGGCTAGGGGGCCGGTGTCTCGAGGGGCTCGACCTCGCGGCCGCGGTAGGTGCCGCAGGTCGGGCAGACGTGATGCGGGAGCTTCGGCTGATGGCATTGCGAGCACTCGACGAGAGCCGGCACGCCGAGCTTGATGTTCCCGCGACGCTTGTCGCGCCGCGACTTGGAGACTTTTCGCTTGGGTACGGCCATGGAACCGCGGCAGTATAGCTGCCGCCGAAGGCGATGCCTTCGGCGACACCTATACCACGTTCGGCGGCGCCGAGCAGGCGACGCCGAACGGGCCCGTAGGGGCGGGGCTTGCCCCGCCCTCGATCGCCCGCCGCCACGCAAGCCGCAGGGGTCGGGCAGGCCCGACCCCTGCACGGCTCGAAAGCCGACTCAGAGCCGGTCGCGCAGCTCGGCGAGCTGCGAGAGACGGGGGTCCGGCGCGGGAGGCTGACAGCTGCACGACCCGGCGTTCAGGTTGGCGCCGCACCCGGCACACAGACCGGTGCACTCCTCCTTGCAGAGGATCTTCCCGGGAAGCTCGAGCGCGAGTGCGTCGCGGGCCCAGCGCGCGAGGTCGAGGCGACCCTCGTCCACGTACGGCGTGCGCAGCTCCTCGGACGCCGCGCCCGGCTCGTGGTACTCCCGCGCGCGAACCGAGAGCCTGACGGCGGCCTCGTCGAGACAGCGGAAGCACGGCCCGGCCAGGTCGGCCTGGAAGGCCAGCTCGAGCACCATCCCCGAGCTCGTCCTCGCGATCGAGAGAGCAGCGGCCTGCCGCTCCGGCACGAGGACGTAGCGCTCCCCGCCCAGCTCGAACGGCTCGAGCTCGAGAGGCAGCGTGTCCCGGTAGCCCTCGCCGGG
The DNA here is from genome assembly GCA_964498265.1 of uncultured Gaiellales bacterium. Taxonomy (GTDB): domain Bacteria; phylum Actinomycetota; class Thermoleophilia; order Gaiellales; family Gaiellaceae; genus CAZCIJ01. The sequence continues at coordinate 1,431 of CAZCIJ010000437.1, forward strand.
GCGAAGCTTGAGCGTGCGCAGGTTGAACGTGGTCACACAGCCACAGTAGCGACTCGGCGGCCGGGGCCCGCGGACGGGACGGCACTAGGGAAGGCTGTCGTCGCCGGTCGCCGCGAAGACGGACTCCTGCGAGCGCTCGTGAAGACGCTCGCGGCCGCGGCGGACCGCGCCGAGGAACTTGTCCAGGTTCGTCTCGAGGGTGGACAGGATCTGATCGGCCCAGTCCTCCATCTCGAGCCTGGTCTCCCGCGCTTGGCGCCGCGCCTCCTCGACGATGTCCTGCGCCTGCTTCTCGGCCAGCTTGACGATCTCCGTCTGGGACGCCTCGCGCATCGCCTGCTCGCGCGCCTCGCCGAGAATCCTGTCGGCCTCGCGCTTGGCCTCCGCGAGCATCTCCTGGCGCTCCTTGACGATCCAGCGCGCCTGCTTGATCTCCTCGG
>CAZCIJ010000438.1:0-1868 GCA_964498265.1 uncultured Gaiellales bacterium
CGCCGAGCAGGCGCGCGACCAGGCCGGCCTGACCGTTGACGGGCGCCGCGGCCCCCTGCGCAGGCCGCAAGCGCACTTCCCCGAACGGGATGCGCGTGCCGTCCCGAAGCAGCGCGCGCACGACGAGCGCGCCCCCGTCACGCGGCGCCCGCGCGGCGAGCTCGAGCCGGAATCCCCGGTGCCTGCCCGCGGTGTCGGCCGGGGCGAACGCCTCGCTGCAGATCACCTGTCCTTCCTGCACGACCTCGACGCCCGCCGCCTCGCCGGCGCTCACCTCGACCCAGCCGCTCACGACGAGGCTTCCGGCCGGCTCCCCGGCTCTCGGACGGTCGAGGAAGCGCCTGCTCAGGAGATCGGCGTCGAGCGCGGGGAGCACGACGGCGGCGACCTCGAGCTGCGCGGTCATCGCCCCTTCACCGCCTCGACGCAGAGGCTCTCGGCCGCGCGGTTGTCGAGCTCGACGATCCCCGGGAACGGCGTCGTCGTCTCCCCGCACGCGCAGTGCCGCACGTCGGCGAAGCCCGCGCGCCCGAGGAGCTCCTCGACGAAGTCGTGCGTGAAGAGCGTGCGAGAGTACCCGTACCAGAGGACGTGCGTGACGAGCTTCCCGCCCAGCGAGCGGGCGTCCTCGTCCGGCACGAGGAAGTAGCCTCGGTCGCCCCGGCGGTACGCGTCTATCGCCTTGTCCAGGTCGGGGACGACGAGCCTGAGCGCACCCTCCGGCCGCAGCACGCGGTGCAGCTCGCCGAGGGCGGCCAGGAGGTCGGGCAGGGGGATCTCCTGCAGGGCGTGCACGCTCACGGCGTAGTCGAGGCTCTCGCTCGGAAGCGGGAGCCCGTCGCGGATGTCGCAGGGGAGGTCGATCCCCGGGCCCTCCTTGATGTCGGAGTTGACCCACCCGGGCGCGGGCGCCGTCCCGGAGCCCCAGTTGAGCCGTCTGATGGCGGTCTCAGTCGACACCGAGCTTCTCGAGGAGGTGAGAGAGGACGGCATCGGAGTCGAAGTACTCCTCGGCGAGCGCGCGGGCCGTCCTCGAGTGGCGGGCGTAATCGCGCTGGATCTCCTCGACGCCGGCGGCCGCCTCGTCCAGCGTCGTGAACGTGAGCAGGCCCTCTCCGGTCGGGTACAGCTCCGAGATCCCCGTGTCCTGGGCGAGCACGGGCTTGCCGCTCGCCAGGTAGCAGATGCTGCGGTCGCTGAACCAGCCGCTGCGCGTTTGCACGTACATGCCCTTGGCGACCATGAGCTCGGCCTTCGAGCGCTGGATGTAGTCGCGGTAGCGATCGGGGTCGCCCGCGGCGGCGAGCGGGTCGACGAGCCGCCAGCCGGTCTGGCTGAGGAGCTCGAGGTCGCGCGTCTCGGCCGGGTGGATGTCGAGCGCGAGCTCGAACTCCTGTCCCGTTCGCCGCGGCAGCTCCGCGAACTTGCGGAACTCGTGCACGCGCAGGCCGTAGCGCGTGCCGTCGTACTCGATCGGGTCGTAGGGGCCGCGCCAAGTGCAGACGCTCGTGAAGGCAGCGCCGCCGTTCGCCGCGACCGGCCAGCGCTCGAGCACGACCGGCTGGCGGGTCGTGATCCACTCGAGGCCGCAGGTGGGGATCGAGCAGCCCGCCCGGCCGATGTTCTCGCCGATCGTGACGTAGGCGTCGTAACCCCCGAGGATGTCCGCCTGCCCGAGCTCCCGCCACATCTGCGGGAAGCCGGGGTCGATGTCAAGGAAGACCTTAAAAGGCGCCGCGTCGAGGATCTCCTCGTCGTCGAGGTAGCCCATGAAGTTGATCAGCAGCCGGGAGCTTCGCACCCGCCTGAGAACCTCGTCGCGCGGCAGGCCGCCCGCGTTGCCGCCGCTCCCGTCGAGGACGGAGTAG
>CAZCIJ010000439.1:0-1122 GCA_964498265.1 uncultured Gaiellales bacterium
GGGCGCCCGTCCGACCCGAGCAGCCTCCCGCTGACGCTGATCCGTTCGCAGAGAGGCTCTCCCTCGTGCTGCCGGGTGAGATCATGGTCGAGCTCGCCGAGCGCGCGGTCGCCGAAGACGGGCCCCGTCAGCTCCGACAGCGTATGAGGGAGCACAACGAGCGGAGCCTTCGGAGCACGAAGCCGCGTCCCTTCGTAGTCCGGGTAGTCGTTCGGCGGATCGACGCTCGGTCGGTCGACGTCTCGGACGCGTGCGAGTCGCGGTTGTCTCAATGCCATTTCAACCCTCCAAGTCGACTGTGTAGCTGGCCTCGGTCACGCGGTCTACGTCCTCGATGGTGGATCCGCCGAGGAGCTCAGTGAGAGTGAGCGACCCATCCTGCCATCGGAACACGGCAAGCTCTGTGATGACGACGTCGACGGCCTCCCGAGCCGTGAGCGGGAAGGTGCACTCGCGCACGAGCTTCGGCTCGCCCGTCGGAGTGGTCGAGGTCATCGTGACGACGACCCTCTTCGCACCGACGACGAGGTCCATCGCTCCTCCCACGCCGAGGACGTCCCTCCCGGGTATCGCCCAGTTGGCGATGTCGCCCCGCTCGCTCACCTGCAGCGCACCGAGCACGGCGACGTCGATGTGGCCACCCCGGATCATCGCGAAGCTCGCTGCGCTGTCGAAGTAGGAAGCGCCTCGGAGCGCGGTGATCGGCTGCTTCGCGGCATCGACGAGGTCGGGATCGTACTCTCCCTCGCTCGGCCGTGGGCCGACACCGAGGAGCCCGTTCTCGGTGTGGAGGAAGATCTGCGTCTCGGCCCCGAGCTGTTCCGGGATGAGGTTGGGGATGCCGATTCCGAGGTTCACGATCTCCCCTGCGCGGAGCTCCCGAGCGGCGCGTTGCGCGATCAGCGTCTTCGGGTCGCTCATGCGCGTTGGACCAGGAAATCGACGTAGAGATGGGGAGTGGCGATCGACTCCGGCTCGAGCTCGCCGACGGAGACGATCGCGACCTGTGCGGACAGCGTGTCCAGCGGGCGCGCCTTGCCCGCAGGCTTGCCGCGAAGCAGGCCCAGGCCGCTGTCGGCGTCGCCAACCAGCACCTGCTGCCCGCCCTGGCTGCGCACGCGG
>CAZCIJ010000439.1:1132-1828 GCA_964498265.1 uncultured Gaiellales bacterium
GCCGACGGAGACGACCTCCCCCGCCTCGGCGATCGTGATGCGTGCTGCGGTAGCCATCAGCGGGTTGAAATTCCGTGCCGTGGGCCGGTACCAGAGATTGCCGAGCCCGTCGGCACGGGCTGCGTAGACGAGCGCGACATCCGCGCGGATCGGGCTCTCGAGGACATGAGGCACCCCGTCGATCGCCCGTTCCTCCTTGCCCTCCGCGAGCAGCGTTCCCGCCCCCACGGGGGTGAAGAAAGCGCCGATGCCGGCGCCTCCCGCGCGGATCGCCTCGGCGAACGTGCCCTGCGGGAGGAGTGTTGCCTCCATCTCGCCTGCGTTGACGGCTGCTACGGCCTCAGGGTTGGACGTGAAGAAGGAGGAGATGCCGCGTCGGATCCGCCCCTGCCGGAGCAGCTTGCCGAGACCCCTTCCAGGCTCGCCGATGTTGTTGGAGACGATCGTGAGGTCTGTCGCGTCCGAATGATCGGCAAGCGCGTCGATGAGCGTCAACGGAGCGCCGACGAGACCGAAGCCACCGACCATCACCGTGTCTCCTGTCTTCACCTGCTGTACTGCTTCCTCGGCTGAAGTCAGGTCGCTGGCGGTCACGCACCTCCCGTCGGGCGTTTGCTGCTCGGCTGGACGCCGTCCGGCCTCATGTCGAGTCCAGGCTACTCGGCGGCTCGCAGGCGGCGTCGCTGGTGCCGACAG
>CAZCIJ010000440.1:0-1802 GCA_964498265.1 uncultured Gaiellales bacterium
ACGTTCCCGCGGCCGCGCACCGAGGTCTGGGAGAAGCTCATGGACTTCGGCGTCCTCGCACGGACGTTGCCCGGGGTCGAACGGTTCGAGCCCGTCGACGGCGATACCTGCAGCCTGACGATCGAACCGCCGGTGTCCGCGGTTACGGGCACGTACGAGGGCACGGTGAGCGTCATTCACAAGGCGCCGGTCGACAGCTACGAGCTGCGAGGGGACGCGAGCGGGACCCTCGGCTGGGTGCGGGGCGACGCCCGCTTCGAGCTGACCGAGGAGGACAGAGGGACGCGCGTCACCTCGACGATGAGCTTCCAGACAGGAGGGATGCTGAGCGGCGTCGGCCAGCGCTTCATGGAAGGCATCGCGAAGAGCATGCTGCGCCAGTTCCTCACGGCGTTCGGCCGTGAGCTCGAGGAGCCCGGCCGGGAGGCACCCACCGCGAGAGAGGATCACGAGGAGGATCGATGAAGATCAGCGCGCAGTTCATGCCGGGCGACCTGCCCGTTTTTCGGGCCTCCGTGGGCAAGGCCGAGGAGGCCGGCTACGCTCGCGCCTGGCTCGTCGACGGCCAGCTGCTCTGGCGCAACGTCTTCGTCTACATGACGCACGGGCTCGCGGCAACCGAGCGAATCCCGTTCGGCACGGCGGTGACGAACCCGTTCACTCGTCACTACACCGTGCTCGCGAACGCGCACGCGACCCTCGCCGAGATCCATCCAGGGCGGGTCATCCTCGGCATCGGCCGCGGCGACAACTCCGTGCGAACGCTGGGCCGCGGGCCGGTTCCCACCGCCCAGCTCAAGGAGGTCGTTCCTCGGCTGCGGAAGCTGCTGGCGGCGGAGCCCGCCGACCACGACGGGGTCGAAATCCGGATCCTCTGGGCTCAGACGGATGGACCCAAGGTGCCGATCATGATGCCCGCCACCGGCCCGCGAAACCTCCGGCTGGCAGGCGCGCTCTCGGACATCGTCATGATCCAGGTGGGCGCGCACCCGGCATCCGTGGCGTGGGCGATCGAGCATGTGCGAGCAGGAGCCGAGGCTGCCGGGCGCGACCCCGAAGAGGTCGAGACAACGCTCTACACGGCGATGTGGGTCTCGGACGACCTCGGCGAGTGCCGCCGGATGACGCGCTGGCTCGCTGCCTGCGCCGCGAACCACATCGAGCAGGTGGCTCGGAACGTGCCGGACCACGGCATGCCGCGCGAGATGACCCGAGTCCTCGACGTCTCGAGAGGCCACTACGACTACGCCAGCCACCTCGACCCAACCGTCGAGCGCTCCGAGTACCCGGACGACGTCGTCGACGACTTCGCCTTCAACGGCCCGCCCAAGCGCATCCTCGAGCGGCTGCACGCGCTCGCCGAGGTCGGCCTCGACGAGGTCGCGCCCGCCTATCTCAACGGTCGCTTCGAGCAGATGGAGATCGTCGGCCGGGAGATCATGCCGCGGCTGGCCTCGGTAAGGGCGTAGCGCGAGAGCTGATGGCAGGGGAGGTCATGTGGAAGAGGGTGGACATCCACGGTCGGGGTCGCTTCGTCGTCTGCCGGCCAGAGGCGTGAAGGGGCGCGGCATGGCAGGCTGGGTTCTCCCGACGCTCGGCTACGTGGTGCTCCTCGGCGCGGCGGGCATAACCACGCGCTACGCGCTTCGAACGATCACGTGGGAGCAGATGGTCCTGTGGGTGCCGATCGCGTACCTCACCTTCGCTGTCGCGCTCGCGCTGGGCCGCGGCGCCCGCTTTCCGCTCGGCATCGGCGGCGTCTGGGCGGCGGTCACCCCCTTCTGCGCCGCGGCCGCGCTGAT
>CAZCIJ010000441.1:0-1800 GCA_964498265.1 uncultured Gaiellales bacterium
CCGTTCCGTGCTCCCCGCCGGAGAGTCGGCTGCAGATGCGCAGAATCGAGTTCTCGCCTCCGTACCGCTCGGTCGCGCGCTCGGCCGCGTCGCGACGGCTCACGAAGTCGCGGACCTTTGCTGTTATCTGCTCTCCGAACGAGCCGCCTACATCACCGGCGCCGCCGTTCCGATCGACGGAGGTAAGACAGCCGGCCTCCAGGTCGTGCGTGAAGGCTCGTGAGGTTCCACCGGAATCGAGTTGCCGCCTCCTTCAGCCCGGTCGCCGAGACGATCGGCGCTCGTCACTGACCACGGGCGGATGCGCCCGCTTCGAGATGGTCAAGCGGCGGTCAAGTAGCCGCGACGAAACATGGCAATCCGCGGCGAACAGGCGGTCTCGGGAAGCAGCACCGTTGAGGCAAACGGCAAACCGCGGCAAACGGTGGCGGCTTTCGCCTGCGCGGACGCCAAGATTCTCCACTCTCCCGCTCCCGGGCGGCCCTGCTCTCGCCCTGAACCGCCTCGTTACCCGTTCGCAACCGGCTGCCAGCCGGTCGGCGCTCTCCTTCCCCCATGAGCTGTCACACGACGCGGGAGGAGACGACGATGACGACCGACAAGACGTTCTTCGTGCGGTTCGACGAGTTCGAGCGGCTGCTCGGCCAGGGCTCGCCGGAGCCCCGCCCGGGCGCGCTCGCCCGCCTCTCGGCCGCGGCTCGGGCGGCCGGCGGCGCGATCACCGGCGGCCGGATGGCGACCGAGTGGGTGGAGCGCTTCGAACGCCATCACTCGCTCTCGCCGCGCCCGCGGCACCCGTAGCGCGAGCGACGCGGGCTCCTGCCACGCACGACGCGCGACGGGAGCCCGCGACCCCGCACCGAGGGCCTGCTAGCGTGCCGGCAGGCCATGGAGCTCCGAGTCCTTGGACCGCTCGAGGTTCTCGACGACGACGGGCGGGCGGTCGATATCGACGGGGGGAAGCGCCGGGCGCTCCTCGCGCTCTTCGCGCTGAACGCGAACCGCGCGCTCCCCGTGACACGGATCGTCGACGATGTCTGGGGCGAGCACGCGCCGGAGACAGCGGCGAAAAGCGTCCAGATCCTCGTCTCCCACCTTCGCAAGAAGCTCGGAGCCGACGCGATCAAGACGCGCGGGCGGGCCTACGAGCTTGAGCTCGATCCGGACGCGATCGACCTTCTCCGCTTCGAGCGGCTCGCGGGGGGAGGGCTCCAGGAGCCTCACCGGCGGCGACGCGAACGGCGCGGCCCGCCTGCTGCGCGAGGCTCTCTCTCTCTGGCGCGGCCCCGCGCTGGTCGAGCTCTCCGAGCCCTTTGCCGAGTCGGAGCGGCCACGTCTCGAGGAGCGGCGCCTCGCGTGCACCGAGAAGCGGATCGAGGCCGAGCTCGCGCTCGGCCGCCACGCTGCTCTGGTCGGGGAGCTCGACGCCCTCGTCGAGCGCCACCCGCTGCGGGAGGGCTTCTGGGCGCAGCTCATGATCGCGCTCTACCGGTGCGGACGGCAGGCCGACGCCCTCGCCGCCTACCGGGACCTGCGACGGCGCCTCGACGAGGAGCTCGGCATCGAGCCTTCGCAGCGGCTTCGCGAGCTCGAGCGGCTGATCCTCGGACAGGACGAGAGCCTCGAGCTTCCGCTGCCCGGGCGGCCTGCAGTCGAGGAGCCGGCTACGGCCGTGAAGCGAGAGGAGGAGTCCGCGCCGGGCGAGCCTTCCCCGCCGCTGTCCAGGCTCGGGCCGGAGCGGCGAACGATCGCCGTCCTCGTCTGCGACGGCGGCTATGAGCAACGCGGCAGCCGGTGCGT
>CAZCIJ010000442.1:0-1763 GCA_964498265.1 uncultured Gaiellales bacterium
CTGGGATGGCCCGCTCCCCTGGCGGGCCTTCCCATCTCCGGAGGCTCAGCCGGTTCGGCGGTCGCGCAGGTCGAGCTCGAGCGCGACCAGGGTGCGCAACCGGTCGAGCCGCCACTGCTCCTGCGGCTGGGGTTGGCCGGTCACCCGGTCTGAGGTGAGGACGGAGAGGATGAGGGCACACTCACCGAACCCGAGCGAGGGCAGAGGGACCGTGCCCGATGCCTTGGTCACGAGCGTCTCGGCTGCTGACACGGCGGCGGGGTCGTCGCCGTGCAGGTCGCGCAGCTGGCCGGCGAGCCAGGCCGCCTGCGAGTTCAGCAGCTCAGCATCGGCGGCCGGGCCGGAGAACCTCGTCGTTGCCACAGCGCGGGCAGGATACGACAGCTGCTTGACGGTGCTGGCGATGGCTGTGATGCTGCGCCGACCCGTCCGAACCCGGTGGTGGAGCGCCAGCTCTCCTGCAGGTAGTGGTTGGCATCCGAGAGCCCCGCTGAGCCCCCTTGGCGGGGTTCTCCATTCTCCGAGGCGCGGCGGGAGAGGCCAGCACGCAGCCGCACTGGGCTCTCGCGGTCGACGATCAGGTCCCTCGGCGCGACGTCGAGCTCGACCACGACGACCGGCAGCGGCCCTAGGCGCCGACCCGAAGGCCGTGCAGGGCGTCGAGCACGTCCCCGGGCTCCAGCCGGCGCCGGTAGTCGCCGGCGGCGAAGGCGAGCGCGATCGTCCCGTCCGGCGCGATCACGAACGTCCCCGGGATCGGAAGCTCCCACGACTCGTCCCCGTTCCAGTCGGCGAGGTCATTGCCCACCTGCCGGTAGAGGCCACGGACCCCCTCTGGCACCGTGAAGGTGAGGCCGTAGACGCGGGCGACCTCGTTCCTCGCGTCCGTGAGGACGGGGAAGCCCAGACTGGCCTTCTCGACCGTCTCCGCCGAGCGTGCGGCGCTCTGCGGGGAGATCGCGACGAGGCTCGCGCCGGCGGCCTCGATCTCCGGCAGCGCCGCCTGGTAGGCGCGCAGCTCGAGGTTGCAGTACGGGCACCAGCCGCCCCGGAAGAAGACGACGACGACCGGCCCGCGGGCGAGCAGCTCGCCGAGCGCAAGCTCTGCACCCTCGCCATCCGGGAGAGTGAACGGCCGCGCCGGCTCGCCGACGGCCGGCACGCGCTCGAGCGGCAGTGCCCCGAGCGACGCGGCGTGCTCGGCGAACGCCGCCACGAGCTCCGGCGCAGCCTTCGACGCCATCTCCTCCTGGAACGCCGCGATCTGGACGGCCAGCGACACGGACGGCTGTTCGATTCCCGACACTTGCACTCCCTCCACCTGGGCGCCTACTTTTCGTAAGCATCCTAGCAAGCCACCTACTTCTCGTCGGTTCTTTCGAGAGCGGGCTATCCTGAACGCATGAGTGACACCGACGACAGACTCGAGGCCTGCCCCTCCCTAACGCTTGCCTTCAACCTGCTCGGCAAGCGGTGGACTGCCCTCATCCTCGACGTTCTCGCGCACCGCCCGGCGCGGTTCACCGAAATCCACCGGGCCGTCCCGAACCTCTCCGACCGCGTGCTCGGCGAGCGCCTGCACGAGCTCGCCGAAGCCGGGCTCGTCGCCCGCGAAGAGGGCGAGCACGGAAGTGTCACCTATTCGCTCACCGACATCGGGGCCGACCTCATGCCCGGCCTCGACGCACTCCGCGCCTGGGCGGCATCGCTGCCGCAGACACGGGCAACGAGCACGGCCCGCTAGGCAGGATGGAAGCCGTAGC
>CAZCIJ010000443.1:0-1430 GCA_964498265.1 uncultured Gaiellales bacterium
GCCCGCGGCGCGTGCGGCCGTGCGCGCGCTTCGGGCGATGCCGGGCTTCGAGCTCGTCGTGCTGAGGATGCGATCGCTGCAGCGCCCTCCCACGGTTCCTCGCGACCTCCGCGGACGGGTGCACATCGTGACGGGTCGCACCGCCCAGGCCCGCGCCGACGCGCTCGCTGGGGCGGCCGGCTTCGTTCCGGCGCAGGCAGGCTCGGGGCGGCTCCGCCTCGAGGCGCTCGCCTGCGGGGTGCCCGAGGCCTCGCCGCCCGCTCGGGACGAGCAGCCCGAGCTCGTCGCAGCCGCGATGGAGCGCCTCGCCGAGGACGTCTCGTACCGCCGGCGCGAGTCCGAGTCCGCTCGCCGGGCCGCCGAGAGCCAGAGCGCCGAGGCGCTGGCGGCCGCGCTCGACGAGCTGTACGGCTCGCTCACGCGGCGCCGGCGTGTTACCGAGCACTCGGACCTCCTGGCGGACCGGCCCTGGATCCTCGCGGACCTCCACCTCCACACCGAGCACTCCCACGACTGCGCGATCCCGGTCGCCGAGCTGCTCGACCACGCCGAGGCGATCGGCCTCGGCGCCATCGCCGTCACCGACCACAACGTCTTCGCCGGAGCCAGGGAGGCAGCCGAGCTCGCCGCCGGACGCAACCTCGTCGTGATCCCCGGCGAGGAGATCAAGACCGACGGCCAGGGCGAGATCATCGGGCTCTTCCTCCGGAACGAGATCGCCCGCGGGATGTCGATGGCCGACACGATCGCGGCCATCCGCGAGCAGGGCGGGCTCGTCTACCTCCCCCACCCCTTCGACCGCCTGCACGCGATTCCCGATACGGCGACGCTGCACCGGCACCTCGCCGAGATCGACGTCCTCGAGGTCCACAATGCCCGCCTGCTCTTCCCCGCCTTCAACGAGGAGGCGCTGCGCTTCGCGAGGAAGTACAACCTCCTCATCGGCGCCGGATCGGACGCCCACGTGCTCCAGGGGGTGGGTACGGGGACGTTGCGCATGCGCGCGTTCCACACGCCCGAGGAGTTCCTGCTCAGCCTGCGCTCGGCCGAGGTCGTGCCGCGTCCCAGGTCGCTCATCTACCTCCAGGGTCTCAAGTGGGCCGCGGAGCTTCGCGGCTCCCGGCGCGCGTCCGGAGCGCGATCCCGTGCGAGAGGCTCCAGAGTGCGAGAGGCTCCAGATAGGGATTCCAAGCGGTAGCGGCGAATCCCTACCCGTGCCCGTGGCAGCCGACGACATCTCCGACCGCTACCTGCGCAAGGCGATCTCCGAGATCAACGAGCTCGGAGCCGAGCTCGCCAGGGTGGCCGGCGCGGATCGGGCGCCCGTCGTCGGCTCGGGCCACCCCCTGGCGGACATCTTCCTGCTGAAGTACGGGCCCAAGGCCGCCGAGATCCACGAAGGCGTCGCGTTCTGCGGCCGCACCGGCCAG
>CAZCIJ010000443.1:1440-1753 GCA_964498265.1 uncultured Gaiellales bacterium
CAGGCGATCCTGAAGTCCATCCAGCGCCTGGGCGTCGACCCGATGGCGATCTACGGCACGAACTGCGTCAAGTTCGAAGGCGAGGACCTCGAGGAGGCGCGAGGATTCGTCCTGCGCGAGCTCCACATCGTCCAGCCCAAGCTGCTCGTCGTCATGGGTGATGACGCTCGCGAGTTCCTGAACGAGGCACGCTTCCCGCTTGCTCGCGAGCTCGGGGAGACGCTCGGCGTGATCCAGCGCTTCACTCCCACCATCGACGCCCTCGTGACGCCGGACATCGACGCCGCGATGGATGAGCAGGCGGCGAAGCGAC
>CAZCIJ010000444.1:0-1733 GCA_964498265.1 uncultured Gaiellales bacterium
GGCGAGAACGCCGGCGTCGTCGACGTCGGCGACGGGCTCGCCGTCGCCTTCAAGGTCGAGAGCCACAACCATCCGTCGGCTGTCGAGCCCTTCCAGGGAGCCGCGACGGGCGTGGGCGGAATCCTCCGTGACGTGTCGGCGATGGGCGCGCGGCCCGTCGCGCTCCTCGACTCGCTCCGCTTCGGCGAGCCGTCGCGCGCCTTCGCGGCCGCCGTCGCGGGCATCGGCGCCTACGGCAACAGCGTGGGCGTGCCCACGGTCGGGGGCGAGGCGGTGTTCGACGAGAGCTACGCGTCGAACTGCCTCGTCAACGCCATGTGCGTCGGGCTCCTTCCGGCCGAGCGCTTGACACGATCGCGGATGAGCACGCCGGGAAGCCTCGTGATCCTCTACGGCGCGACGACAGGCCGCGACGGGATCGGAGGCGCCAGCGTGCTCGCGAGCCAGGAGCTCTCGGACGAAGGCGCCGACAAACGGCCGAGCGTCCAGATCGGCGACCCCTTCACGGGCAACAAGCTCATCGAGGCGAGCCTCGAGCTCGTCGAGCGCGGGCTCGTCGACTCGCTCCAGGACTGCGGCGCCGCCGGGCTCGCATCCTCGCTGGCCGAGATGGCCTCGAAAGGCGCGGCCGGCGTGGACGTCCACCTCGATCGCGTCCCGCTGCGCGAGGAGGGCATGGAGCCCTTCGAGATCATGATCTCCGAGAGCCAGGAACGCATGATCGCGATCTGCTCCGCAGATCGCTACAAGGATGTGGCCGCCGTCTGCGAGAGATGGGAGCTCACCTGCGCCGCGATCGGCGACGTGACCGACTCCGGACGTCTGCGGTGCTTCTTCGACGGAGAGGTGGTCGGGGACATCGCGGCGCGACTGCTGACCGACGAGTGCCCGCGCTACCGCGTTACGACCCGCCCCCGACCGCTTGAGGACTCGGTTCTCGGGCCCGGCCCCGAGGCCGGGCCCGGGGAGCTGCTCGCCCTCCTCGCTTCGCCCAACGTCGGCAGCCGCTCATGGATCTACCGCCAGTACGACCACCTCGTCCAGTCGCGGACGGTGCGGCGGCCGGGGCTCGACGCGGCCGTGCTCCGACTGAGACCCTCGTACCGCGGCATCGCCGTCTCGCTCGACGGAGCCGGCCGGCTCGCCTCGCTGGACCCGCGAGCGGGCGGGATGCTCTCCGTGCTCGAGGCGGCCCGCAACGTCGCCTGCGCCGGCGGCCGCCCGCTCGCGCTCACAGATTGCCTCAACTTCGGCAACCCCGAGAGGCCGGAGATCGCTTGGGAGCTCGCGGAGGCGATCGAGGGCATGGCCCTCGCGTGCGAGGCGCTCGGCGTTCCTGTCGTGTCGGGCAACGTCTCGCTCTACAACGAGACCGACGGCCGGGCAATCCACCCGACCCCCGTGGTCGGGTGCGTGGGTCTCGTCGACGACGTCCGCCGCCTTCCGGCCGACTGGCGCGAAGGGGATGCGATCCTGGTGGCGGGCGCGCCCGAGCTTCGCCTCGACGGGTCCGAGTTCCAGGCGCTCTTCCTCGGCGGCCCGGGCGGCCGGCCGGCCACGCCCGATCTCGCGAGCGAGGCGGCGCTCGTGCGCTACCTCTGGGAGACGGCCCCGCAGGCTTCGTGCCTGCACGACGTCTCGGAGGGCGGCCTCGCCGCCTGCCTCGCCGAGTGCACCGCGACCACGGGCATCGGCGCCGAGCTCGACCTGGGCTGGGATCCGGTCGCGCTCTT
>CAZCIJ010000445.1:0-1731 GCA_964498265.1 uncultured Gaiellales bacterium
GTCTGGCTCGCTGTCAAGCGCCGGCGGGCCGGTGGTCTCGGGAAGACGTGTACCGTCACGGGGGTCCCGCGATGCGGAGGTGAGACATGAGCGACGCGGCCGGCAAGACCATCTCCCCCGAGCTGGGCGACCGGGCGCGCTACGACGCGCTCATGGACGTCGTCCGCAGCCGCATCACGACGCGGGCGTTCCGGCCCGACTACGTCGTCCCGCGCGAGCATTTCGAGCTGATCCTCGACGCGGCGCGGCACGCGCCCTCGGGCGCGAACGCCCAGCCGTGGCACTTCATCGTCGTCACCGAGCCGGAGACGAAGAGGCGCATCTCCGAGTACTTCGTCGAGGAGCAGCGCCGCCGCGCCAAGCTCGGGATGAAGTTCCCGACGCCCGACTACCGGGGCATGGCGAAGGCGCCCGGCCTCGTCGTCGTGGCCACCGACTTCCGGTTCGTGCGCGCCTTCCCCGTCCTGCGGGAGGAGGATCCCGCCTCCGAGGTCAACCGCCCCTACTACGAGAACGCCGAGCGGATCCTGCTGCAGAGCGTCGCGGCAGCGACGATGTCGGCGCACCTCGCCGCGACCGCCCTCGGCTACAACGTCTGGTGGGTGACCGCGATCGGCCAGCAGCACGCCCAACAGGCGATCAAGCCGTTGCTCGGCGTCCCCGACGAGCTCTCGGTCCTCGACATCATGTGCTTCGGCCCGCCCGCCAAGCCCGCGTACAAGCGCTGGAAGAAGGAGCTGGACGAGATCGTCAGCTGGGACCGCTTCGACCCTGCGCACCGGATGAGCGACGAGGACGTCGAGGAGTGGATCACGACGACGCGCCATCGCGTCATGTACCGCGACGCGGCCAACGTCGACTGACTCACGACGCTGCCGCCATGCCGAGGAGGGGAGGACGACCGTGAGCCATCGGAGCCTGGAGGACCTGCTCGCTGCCGCTGCGAGCCCCGTCGAGCTGCTGCGCAACTCCCAGACCGGACCGAACGTCTACCCCGGCGTGCCGCCCGAGTTCACGAACTGGCAGGACGAGCAGCAAGCCTGGCAGAGGACGTGCGTCCTCTTCAACCAGTCCTACCACATGGCCGATCTCGCGGTCGAGGGCCCGGACGCGCTGGAGCTGCTGTCCCGTCTCGGGGTCAACAGCTTCGACGGCTTCGGGGTCGACAGGGCCAAGCAGTTCGTGCCCTGCACTCCGGACGGCTACGTGATCGGCGACGTGATCCTGTTCGGGCTCGCCGAGGAGCGGTTCAACCTCGTCGGGCGCGCTCCGGTGCTGAACTGGGTGACCTACCAGGCCGAGACCGGCGGCCACGACGTGAAGGTCGAGCTCGACCAGAGGACGGCGCTGCGCACGGACGGGCGTCGCAGGTCCTACCGGTTCCAGGTGCAGGGTCCCGCCGCCATGGAGGTCATCGAGAAGGCGCTCGGCTCCTCCCCGCCGGAGTTCGGGTTCTTCCGCATGGCGACGGTGACGATCGCGGGCAGGACCGTCCGCGCCCTGCGTCACGGGATGGCCGGCCAGCCCGGCTGGGAGCTGTTCGGGCCGTGGGACGAGGGCGAGGCGGTGCGCGGGGCGCTCGTGAGCGCCGGCGAGGAGTTCGGCCTCAGGCAGGTGGGCGGGCGAGCGTACTCGTCGAACGCCCTCGAGTCCGGCTGGATTCCTTCGCGGCTCCCGGCGGTGTACACGGGCGAAGTGCTGAGGCCGTACCGCGAGAGGCTGCCGGCGACG
>CAZCIJ010000446.1:0-1723 GCA_964498265.1 uncultured Gaiellales bacterium
CCTACCTCGAGCGGCTCGCTCGCGAGCCGGCCCGCGAGGACCAGGCTCCGGCGGAGCTGCGCGCCCGCCTCGAGGCGAGCGCAGCCGAGCTCTTCGGGCCGACGGATCAGGTCGGAGCCGTGGTCGACCGGACGATTCCCGGCCCGGTGCGCATGCGCATCTACGAGCCGCTCGACGGCGAGCGGCCGTTCCCGACGCTCGTCTTCCTCCACGGCGGCGGCTGGGTGTTCGGGAGCCTGGACATGTACGAGGGCGTGTGCCGGGCTCTGTGCGCGCGCACGCCCTGTCTCGTCGTCTCGGTCGACTACCGGCTCGCGCCGGAGCACCGCTTCCCCGCCGCGGTCGAGGACGTGTGGGCGGCGACGGTCTGGGTCGCCGACCACGCCGCGTCCGTCGGCGGCGACCCCGCGCGCCTCGCCGTCGGAGGCGACTCCGCCGGAGGAACCATGGCCGCCGTGGTCGCGCGTCGAGCGCGCGACCACGGCCTGCCGCTCGTCTTCCAGCTCCTCGTCTATCCGGGGGCGGACGCCGCGGACCTCGGTCGTCCCTCCCACCGCGAGAACGGGACCGGCTACGCGCTCACCGTGAGCGCCATGCGCTGGCACTACGCCCAGTATCTGGGACCCGGCGGAGATGCGACGCATCCCGACGTCTCGCCGCTGCGTGCGCCGGACGTCTCGGGGGTCGCGCCTGCCTTCGTGCTCACGCTCGAGTACGACCCGCTGCGGGACGAGGGCGAGGCCTACGCCGAGCGCCTCCGCGAGTCGGGCGTCCCCACGCGCGCCGTCCGCCTCGACGGGCTCTTCCACGGCGTCATGCGCATGCCCGGCGTGGTCCCGCGGGGGAACGAGGTGCTGGACCTCTCGGCCGGGGCGCTGCGGCATGCGTTCGCCCGCGCGCTCTTGAGCCTTCGCACTAGTTGATGAGCTCGTAGGCGGGAAGCGTCAGGAACTCGGGGAAGTCGGGCGCGAGCGCGACGCGCTCGAACAGCTCCCTCGCCTCGGGGAAGCGGCCGCCGTCACCCTGGCGGGTCGCCTCCTCGGCGATCACGCGGCGCACGTCGGCCTCGGCGACCTTCCCGTGGCGCGTCCACTGCCAGACCTGCGAGCGGCTGATCTCGGCCGTCGCCGCGTCCTCCATGAGGTTGTAGAGAGCGGCAGCGCCGGCTCCCCGCAGCCAGCTCTCCAGGTACTCGACGCCCACGGCGACGTTCGTGCGCAGCCCCTGCTCGGTGATGCCGCCGGGCGTCGCGGCGACGTCGAGGAGCTCGGCGGCGCCCACGCGAACGTCGTCGCGCGTCCTCTCGAGCTGGTTGGGACGGTCCGCGAGCACCTCGTCGAACACGCTCGTCGCCACCGGGACGAGATCGGGGTGAGCGACCCACGTACCGTCGAACCCGTCGGTCGCCTCGCGCACCTTGTCCTCCCGCACGCGAGCGAGGGCGACCTCGTTGACCTCCGGATCGCGGCGGCTGGGGATGAAGGCCGCCATCCCGCCGATCGCGTGCGCTCCACGCTTGTGGCACGTGCGGACGAGGAGCTCCGTGTAGGCGCGCATGAACGGCACGGTCATCGTCACCTGCGCGCGGTCGGGGAGGACGAAGTCCTCCCGGTCGCGGAACTTCTTGATGACGCTGAAGATGTAGTCCCAGCGCCCGGCGTTGAGGCCGGCGGAGTGCTCGCGCAGCTCGTAGAGGATCTCCTCGATCTCGAACGCCGCCAGG
>CAZCIJ010000447.1:0-1712 GCA_964498265.1 uncultured Gaiellales bacterium
GACGGCGTCGTCTACGCGGAGGTTCGCTTCGCACCGGAGCTGCACCTCGACGCCGGGCTCACGCTTGACGAGGTGGTCGCGGCCGTCCTGGAGGGGTTTCAGCTCGGCGAGGAGCGAGCGGCCGCCGCGGGCCACGTGATCCGCGTGGGCCAGCTGGTCACCGCGATGCGGCACGCCGACCGGGCCCAGGAGATCGCCGAGCTGGCCGTGCGCCGCCGCGAGGCCGGCGTCGTCGGCTTCGACATCGCGGGCGCCGAGGCCGGCTACCCCCCGACCAGGCACCTCGACGCGTTCGAGTACGTGAAGCGGGAGAACTTCCACTTCACGATCCATGCCGGCGAGGCATTCGGCCTACCGTCGATCTGGCAGGCGATTCAGTGGTGTGGCGCCGACCGGCTCGGGCACGGGGTCAGGATCTCCGACGACGTCAACGTGGCCGAGGACGGCACCGTGAGGCTCGGCAGGCTCGCCGCCTACGTCCGCGACAAGCGCATCCCGCTCGAGATGTGCCCGTCGTCCAACGTGCAGACCGGCGCGGCGCCCTCGATCGCCGACCACCCGGTCGGCCTCCTCGCGCGGCTGCGCTTCCGCGTCACCGTGAACACGGACAACCGGCTCATGAGCGCCACGTCGATGTCGCGCGAGCTCGCTCTCGTCGCCGACGCGTTCGGGTACGACCTCGACGACTTCCAGTGGTTCACGGTGAACGCCATGAAGAGCGCGTTCATCCCGTTCGACGAGCGCCTGGGGCTGATCAACGACGTGATCAAGCCGGGCTACGCGCAGCTCAAAGCCGAGCGCGCCCTCGAGCACGTCCGCATTGGCCGCGCGTAGGCCGGGGCGCCGGGCGAGCCGGCCTGCAAGGAAAGCTGACCCCGGCCGCGGAGCGGCCGGAAAGTGCGGCGTCGCGGGACGCGAGTTTCAGGCGCAACCTTGGGAGACGCCGCGCCAGATGCACTACCCGATGACCGTCCGCAGCTGGCGGACGGCGACCGTGAGCGCGGCGAGGCTCGTCTCGCCCTGCGCGCGCAGCGTGCTCATGAGACGCTCGAGCCGGTCGACCGCGTCGGCACGTTCGGCGAGGTAGGCGTCGAGCGCGGCGGGGGACGGCTCGGTCGTGCGGAGGGCGTGCAGGACGACGTCGCGGCGGATGATCATGAGGTCGTCCGCGATCGCCCGTGCGGCCCGGCGCGGCCAGGTCGGCGCCTCCGCGAGGTCGGGCAGGCTGCGCTCGAGCCAGTCCAGATGGAGCCGCTCCCCAGCGAGGAAGAACGCGTCGGCGACGTCGTCGAGCGGACGGCCGGTCGCCTTGGCGACGGCGATGACGTCAGGGGCATGGGCGAGCTCGGGCTGGAACGCGTGGCGGCGCGCGAGTCCTGCGGGGACGCCCTGGCGCACGAGGTCGGCGGCGAGGTCTGCTCGCGCTGAGCGCCAGGCGTCGGTTCCGGCTCGCTCGATGACCTCTGCGAGCGCGGAGAAGAACGGCTTGGCCTCGGCGACGATGTCCCCGAGAGGCAGGCTCGGCCGGTTGAGCAGGTACCAGCGGGCGCCGTCCTCGACGAGCGTGTCCACACCGACCATGAGCACGTTCTGGAGCATGGGGTCGATCTTCCCGTCGAGGGCCTCCACGTCGCTCCAGCGCGCGAACGCGTCGATCTCCTCGCGCGCGATGCGGTAGGAGCGCGCCACGTCAGCCGGCTCAGCCCCCGTCT
>CAZCIJ010000448.1:0-1674 GCA_964498265.1 uncultured Gaiellales bacterium
CGCGGAGACGGCGAACACGGCCGACTCGGCCGGCACCGCTGCGAGCGCGAGCAAGGATCGCGCCTCTTCTGATAGCGACGACAGCCGCGCGGCGATCGCCTGCTCGACACTGCGTGGGACGCGTGCAGCCTCGAGATCCTCAAGCGTGAGACTCGGTGGCGCGCCATCTTCGGATGGGATGGCGGAACGAAGCGTCTCTTCCAGGTAGAACGGAACGCCCCTGCTTCTCCGGTAGAGCCAGTGGAGGACGTCAGCGCGCACAGCAGTCTGCTCGAGTGTCGCGCGCACCATCGCGTCGATCTCAACGAGCGACAGGGGGCCGAGGGAGAGCTCGACGATGAGGCGTTCGCGATCGAGGTAGCCGAGGAGCTGATTCAGATCCTTCGAGGCTTCGTCCACGCGGCATGTCGCCAGGACAAGCGCAGGGACCCGGTGCAGATCGCGCGCCAGATGCGCCACGAAGTCCAGGCTCCCTCGATCTGCCCAGTGCAGATCCTCGAGCAGCAGTAGAAGCGGACCCTCCGACGAGATCGTCGAGATCACTCGCTCCATGCCGCCGAAGAGCCTTCGTTTCTCCTGCTCCGGATCGAGCGTCTCGACCTCGCCAGGCAGATCGATGGCGTGGCGAAGGGATGGGAGCAACTGGACGATGCCCTCGGCGGCTGGCGCGAGTAGGGCGCGGCTCTCGTCGGGCTGCTCCGCGGCAAGGCGCTCTACACAGTCGGCGAGAAGTGCGTATGGCAGCCCGCGGTCCTGCTCGTAGCAGTGTGCACTCCAGCGGCGCCAGGATTCGGGAAGCGACTCTGCCACCGCGGCGAGTAGCCGGCTCTTGCCGACCCCGGCCTCGCCTGAGACGAGCACCAGCCGGCCTTGGCCTGCCTCGACGTCCGCCCGGACTCGGGCGAGGGCCTCAAGCTCTCGTTCACGCCCAATCAGGACGGGGCTCACGAGCGGCCGGTCCAGGATCGTCATCGCTCCGCGCCTCCACCAAGCGGACGAGGGCTATCGTACGCCTGCCAGCATCACCTCCCGCGCAACCTCCGCGAACCGGCTCAGGCGACGCGGCTCGAAGGCTCGCCTGGGCGCCCAGACACACTGCGGGAACGCGGGTTCAGGTTGCCCCTCGGAAGTCCGTCTTGACGTGTCGATCGCCAAGTGTGACAAGGGGGGCGGCGTAAACGGACTACAGGCTGAGCGCTGCCGACCTCAGCCCAGCGGTCGCCTCTGTCGCCCGGCGCCTCCTCCGGCAAGCTGAGGGTAAGGGGAACCCCGATGACGTCAGTCAACATCAAGACGCGGGATGGCGGGAGCATGGACTTCGCGGAGAGCGATATTGAGGCGCTGGACACCTCGCTCGCCGGATCGCTGGTCACGTTGGAGGACCCCGCGTACGAGGAGGTACGGGCGATCTGGAACGCGATGATCGCCAGCAGGCCGGCTCTGATTGCTCGCTGCTCGAATGCGGCTGATGTGTCGACGATGGTCGATTTCGCTCGTTCGCGGAACCTGCTCGCCTCCGTGCGCGGCGGAGGCCACAACATCGGCGGGAGTGCCCTGGCAGAGGGCGGGCTACTCATCGATTTGTCCGCAATGAAGTCTGTGAAGATTGACAGCGACGCGGGCACGGTGACGGTGGAGCCTGGCGCCACGCTCGCCGACCTGGACGCGGCCACC
>CAZCIJ010000449.1:0-1672 GCA_964498265.1 uncultured Gaiellales bacterium
CATCCCGCGCCCCCCGCCTCCGGCGGCCGCCTTCACGAGCAGCGGGAAGCCAAGCTCGCTCGCGGTGCCGGCCGGCAGCACGGGGACGCCGGCCTTGCGCGCGCGGCGCTTGGAGCCGAGCTTGTCGCCCGCAGCACGGATCGCCTCGGGCGGCGGGCCGACCCAGACGAGGCCGGCGGACTCGACCGCCTCGGCGAAGGCCGCGCTCTCGGCCAGGAAGCCGTAGCCGGGGTGGCCCGGCTGCGCGCCCGCCGCCGTCGCCGCCGCCACGAGCTCTCCCGCGGAGAGGTAGCTTCCGACCTCGACGACGCGACCGGCGCGGCGCGCGTGGAACGCGCCGCAGTCGTCCGGGACGCAGACGGCGACGGTCTCGATGCCCAGGCCGTCGCACGTGCGGCAGATCCGCGCAGCGATCTCGCCGCGGTTCGCTACGAGGAGCCTGCGGATCTCCACGACGGCGCTCGCTTCTCGAGGAAGGCGCGCAGGCCCTCCTGCGCTTCCGGGCTCGCGCGCCGCTCGGCGATACGGCGCGCTGTCTCCTCCCCGTCGAGCGGAGCGTCGAGCACGAGCCGCTTCGCCGCGCGCACGGCCTCGGGCCCGGCGGCGAGGAGCTCGTCGAGGACGCCTTGACAGGCGGCGTCGACGTCCGCCGCGACCTCGTGCACGAGGCCCATCCGGAGCGCCTGCTCGGCGCCGAAGCGCTCGCCGGTCAGGAACAGGCGGCGGGCCGACCCGGTCCCGATGCGCCTGAGGACGTACGGGGAGATCACGGCCGGCACGAGGCCGAGCTTCGTCTCGGAGAAGGCGAAGGCGGCATCCTCCGCGGCGACGGCGACATCCGTGCAGGCCACCAGGCCGAGAGCCCCGCCGAAGGCCGCGCCGTGGATCCGGCAGACGACGGGAGCCGGGCAGCGATCGACGGCGTCGAGCATGGCCGCAAGCTGCCGTGCCTCCGCAAGGCTGTCCTCCCGGGAGAGGCCCGCCGAGGCGCGCATCCACTCGACGTCGGCGCCTGCACAGAACGCCGGCCCGTCGCCGCCCAGAAGGACTGCGCGCGCGTCTCCCACTCGGGAGAAGGCGGTCGCGAGCTCGGCGATCATCTCGCGGTCGAAGGCGTTCCTGCGCTCGGGCCGGCACAGGGTGACCCTCGCGACCGCCGTGCCGCGCTCGTGCTCCACCCTCACCGACGCTGGTTTTTTCACCCTGGTACCACGGTGTTACCGCAACCTTCCCTACATCCTGAAGACTCCGAAGGGGGTCTCCGGGATGGGTGCGTTGAGGCTCGCCGCGATCCCGAGCGCGACGACCTTCCTCGTGTCGCGCGGATCGACGATCCCGTCGTCCCACAGGCGCGCCGTGGAGTAGTAGGGGTTGCCCTCCCGCTCGTAGCGCGCCAAAACCTGCTCCGGATCGGCGCCGCCGACGAGCGACAGGACGGTCGCCGCCTGCTCCCCGCCCATGACGGAGATGCGGGCGTTCGGCCACGTCCACAGCTGCCGCGGCCCGTAGGCCCGGCCGCACATGCCGTAGTTGCCGGCGCCGAAGGAGCCCCCGACGATCACGGTGAACTTCGGCACCTGCGCGCAGGCCACCGCGGTGACGAGCTTCGCTCCGTCCTTGGTGATGCCGCCGGCCTCGTACTCCTTGCCGACCATGAAGCCGGTGATGTTCT
>CAZCIJ010000450.1:0-1669 GCA_964498265.1 uncultured Gaiellales bacterium
GTCGATCAGCGGAGGCAGGCTCGGCGAGAGGCTCGGCTGGCCACGGCTCGTGAGCTCGCCGCCGCGGCCGTCGCGAACCTGGAGATCGATCCCGAGCGCAGCATCCTGCTCGCGATGGAGGCTGTGAAGACCACGCGCTCGTCGGACGGGACCGTCCTCGCAGAGGCGGAGGAGGCGCTCCACCGGGCCGTCGTCGCCTCGCGGGTCCTCATGTCGGTGCCCGGCGTCGGAGGACGGCTGGACTGGAGCCCGACGGGCAACGTGTTCGCCACCGAGGGGTCGGACGGTTCCGGGGTCGTGGACATCCGAGACGTGGAGACGGGGCGGAGCCTCCGCTCGTTCCCGGGCCACGACGGCGACATCACAGACGTGGCGTTCAGCCCGGACGGCTCGATGCTCGCGACCACGGGAGTCGACGGCTTCCTCAGGCTCTGGGATCCCTCCGACGGCACCCTCCTCACGGAGGTGTCCGGCCTCGGCGTTGCGCAGGGCACGTCGTTCGGCGACGACGGCAAGCTCGCCGCCGCCGCCTGGCCGGAGGAGGGCACGGTGCGGGTCGTGGACACCTCGACGGACCGCGTCGTTCGAACCTTCGGAGATCTGCTTGGGGCCAACTCAGCCTCCCTCGGTCCCGGCGCCGCACGGGTCGCCGTCTCGACCGTGCAGACAGTACAGGGCGAAAGGTATAGCCGGGTCTACCTGGTCGATGTGGTGGGCTCCGGGCGCTTGCGGGTCGGAGGGCTAAGAGACCGCCAGATCGCCGATCTCGCCTGGAGCCCCGACGGTGATCTCGTGGCCGCGGGGGCCGACGCGAACCTCATGATCTGGGAGGCGGCTACGGGTGAGCTCCGGCACGAGCTCGCCGGCCACACCGGCTTCATCTCGAGCGTCGAGTGGCGGCCGGATCCGTCGAACCAGGCGCTGGTCACCGGTGCGGAAGACGGAACCGCGCGGGTCTGGCGGATCGATGAGTCGGGGGCGACGAGGGCGATGTCGCTCCTCTCCTCCGGGATGACGAACGTCACCGGGGTGGCGTTCTCGCCCGACGGGACCAGGGTGATGACCGGGAACGAGCCGACGAGCCCCGGGATCAAGATCTGGGATGTGAGCGCGGCCGGCAGCGCTGAGTGGGCGAACCTTCCCGCCGACGTCTACGGCGAGGCACTCTTCATCTCACCTCGGCGCGTGCTGGCGAGCGGAGGCAAGGGGCCCTTGTCGGATCTGGTCACCCTCTGGGACGTCGAGGCCGCCTCGGAGCCGCGCCGGGTCCGAACGTTCGAGCTTCCGACATCCCGACCCTGCTGCGCCTGGAGCCTGGACGCTAGCACCGACGGGGCGACCGCAGCCATGTCATTCTTCGATGACGGCACGAGCGTGCGGGACGTCGCCACGGGGGACGAGTTGTTCTTCGTCCCGGCGCCAGAGGATGTCGCAACCCCCTTCGATCTGAGCTCGGACGGTCGGTACGCAGCCGTCGGGATGGGCAGAGACAGAGCGGCCGGGATCTTCCCCACGTCGGCCGGCTTCGAGGTCGGGACATACAGGGCGGTCCGGATCCTCGATCGGTCCGGCGATGAGGTCGGCGCTCCGCTGAGTGAAGACGGTGGGTACCAGATCGACGCGTTCCGGTTCGCCCCAGACAGCCGGTTCATCGCCCTCGCTTCCCATC
>CAZCIJ010000451.1:0-1666 GCA_964498265.1 uncultured Gaiellales bacterium
TGAGGCGGCACGACCGACGTCGAGCGCTCTGAAGGCTCCGGAGTCCGCGGCGACCAGAATCACGAAGCGTCCAAGGTCTTGCCGGACATCGATCTCAAGCCCGCCCGACCGCTGCGCCCCGTCGATGTCGCTACGGACACCGCCCTGCCAGACTTCGACCCGCGCCTCACCGTCCTGCAGATCCGCATCGACGACTTTAACAGCACTCCCTGGGAACTTGCCTCCATCGAATACCACCCTCGCTCGCACTCGCTCCTCCTTGTCGTTGAAACGCACCCGGTCGGCGACGAGCGCCTCGACGTCCGGAGCGGCGAGCACGTTGAGCGCTCGCGCATCGGAGACCACTCCGCTCGCAGGATCGAACCGTGACACGGACGCGTCCGCCGCGTCGAGGACATACGCATCGCGCGCGGCGGTTGTAATCGCCACGGGCCGAGTCCCGACGGAGCTTGTGACGGGCTCTGCCTCAGGCGCGGTAACGTCGATGACGGCAATCTGGCCCGACTCCGGGAGAGCTGCCAATAACCGTCCGCTCGAGACAGAGATCGCAATAGACGAGGGTGGCTCTGCCAGGGAGATGCCCTGGCTTTCGCCGCTGCCGAGATCGATCCTGTCGATGCCCGTCGAGGTCGCCACGTAGAGGTCGCCCAGAAGCTCGATGATGGTGCCGTTCGGGCCCGGACCCACTGCAATCGGCTCGGAGGCGATCAAGCTGTCGAGCTCCTCCCGAAACGGGACGACGACGTTGGCCTCACGGTCGGCGACAAACACGGTTCCATCCGAGGCAGTGCCGACGCCCGCAGGAGCGAAGTCGAGCTCGACACAACGCGCGAACGCGATCTCGGCGCCGGAGCGACAGAGTTCTCCAGAGCTTTCGCCCGTACTCCGCACGGCTGCGATGGATCCATCGGGCTGGGCAGCGAGATACGGAATCCGCCCCGATCCAATCTCCTCTTCGGCCGTAGGGAACGGTGCGATGCCGAGTGGCTCCAGCGTCTGGGCATCGTAGGCAGTGACCGACTCATCGTTCGCAACGAAGAGAGAACCGCCCGTGCCTACGACTGCACGGGGCGACGCCGCGTCGGTCAAGCTTCCGCTGGGCTCGAGAGTCTCAGGATTGATAATGACGACGCGTCCGCTCGGAATTGCGAGAGAGACTGCCCCGATCCCCGCGGATGTTGACACGCGCTCGTCCGGCTGCAGGCCCGCGTCTCCGCCGGCTTCCGGCTCTTGGGCGGGCTCTTCAGTCGCAGCCTCGGAGCCGGCGGGCTCCGTCGCCGGGTCCTCAGCTGGCCCACTGCCCGCATCTGTGTCGGCATCCGTCTCCGCCGGTTCTGCAGGCTGCGATGTCTCGTCGGAACCGCCACCGATAACGAGGACTCCAACGATGGCGACGATCACGACTAGTACGACTGCCGCGATCCCCAGGAAGAGGAACTTGCGCTCGCGGAGGCGCTCCCAGACTCCGGCCGCCGGCCACTCGTAACTCGTCTCCTGCGGCCGCGAGGTCGGAGGTACCGTCGGAATGGAGGTTTCCGGTGGTGGCGTAGCGGCCGAGGCTGCCGCCGAAGCGCCCTTGGTCTCGGGAGGCGGAGGCTGCTGAGGCTTCGCGATTCGGGCTGCTTGCCTCGGCTGATAGGTCGTGAAGTGCGCCGGCTCAGGCTCC
>CAZCIJ010000452.1:0-1662 GCA_964498265.1 uncultured Gaiellales bacterium
GAGAAGGGCTCATGTACGAGGTGGTCGTCGCCAACTGCCGCTTCCTCGCCGGCGGGATGATGATGACGCCGGACGCCCGACCCGACGACGGTCTCTTCGACGTGCTCGTCATCGGGAACATCACGCGCACCGACCTCGCCCTGAACCTGCCCAAGGTCTACCGGGGCTCCCACCTTCCCCACCCGAAGCTCGAGCTCCTGCGGGGACGGGCGGTCACCGTGACCGCGCCGGCGCCGCTGCCGGTTCAGCTCGACGGCGAGCAGCCGGGGACGACGCCCGTGCGCTTCGAGATCGTCCCGGGCGCGCTGCGGCTCCGCGTTCCCGCGCCGAGCTCGTAGGAGCGGGCGCAGCCCGGATCGCCCGGGGCGCACGCCGACCGTCCTACCCGGCGGCGCCGTCCTCCCTGAGCTCGACGAGAACGGCGCCGCCGGCCACGCGTTCGCCCTCCCGCACGCAGACGCGCCGGACGATCGCCTCCGCAGGAGCGAAGAGCGGCGTCTCCATCTTCATCGCCTCGAGCACCAGCAGTGGCTCGCGCGCGTCGACGTGCTGTCCCTCGCGAGCCAGCACGCGGACGACGGTGCCGGGGGTAGGAGCCGTGAGCGTCGTGCTCGACGGATGGCCGCCGACCGCAGCCCGTGCCGCCTCGGCCACCTCCGGGGGCGCGGGCGCCGGAGCCGGCGCGCCCGGCTCCTGGTTCAGCCTCCAGTACCCCTGCCAGGGAGGCCGGGAGACGGCGTGGCGCGAGAGCGGCGGGTGCTCGCAGAGGAACGCGGTCGTGACTGCCCCCCGGCGCAGGTGCGGATGCGCGGCCAGCCAGCGCAGGAGCGGCAGGTTCGTCACGATCCCCTCGACGTGAGTCTCGGCAAGCCCCGCCGCGAGCCGGTCGAGCGCCTCCTCGCGGGACGTTCCGTGCGCGACGAGCTTCGCGAGCAGCGGGTCGAACTCCAGGGGAACGTCGTCGCCCGCCTCGAAGCCGGCGTCCACGCGAATCCCGTCCGGCAGCTCGAGCCGCTCGATGCGGCCCGGCTGCGGCAGGAACGTGCGCGGGTGCTCCGCGTACAGACGGGCCTCCACCGCGTGCCCGTGCACAGCCTGGGGAACGTCGACCGGGGCTCCGCACGCGGCGAGCAGCTGGCAGCGGACGAGATCGATGCCAAGGACCTCCTCCGTGACCGGATGCTCGACCTGGATCCGGGCGTTCAGCTCGAGGAAGAAGAAGTCGTCTCCGTCGAGCAGGAACTCGACGGTTCCGAGGCTCCTGTAGCCGACGGCCCGCGCCAGCGCCATGGCGGACGCCAGCAGCGCCTGGCGCAACGGCTCGTCGAGGCCCGGGGCGGGTGACTCCTCG
Source organism: uncultured Gaiellales bacterium (assembly GCA_964498265.1). Taxonomy (GTDB): domain Bacteria; phylum Actinomycetota; class Thermoleophilia; order Gaiellales; family Gaiellaceae; genus CAZCIJ01. The sequence goes on from CAZCIJ010000452.1 coordinate 1,352, forward strand.
AGCACCTTCTGGTGGCGGCGCTGGATAGAGCATTCGCGCTCGCCGAGGGCGAGCACCCGGCCCTGCGCATCGCCGAAGATCTGCACCTCCACGTGCCGCGGGCGCTCGAGATAGCGCTCGAGGAAGGTCGTTCCGTCGCCGAACGCGGCGCGAGCCTCCCGCGAGGCCGAGTCGACGGCCGGACCGAGCTCGGCCGCCCACGTCCGGACGAGCTGCATCGCGCCGGCCTTGGTCGCGGCATACACGCCCTGCCCCGGCTCGACGGTCACGGCGCGGATCGAGGTCAGCACGACGATCGCCCCGGTCCCCCG
>CAZCIJ010000453.1:0-1645 GCA_964498265.1 uncultured Gaiellales bacterium
TGCGACGCGATCAACGTCCGTCGCGAGAACGTCGACTACCTGCCGGGGCTCGAGCTCCCGGCCTCGATCTCGGCCACGCACGACCCCGCGAAGGCGATGGAGGGCGCGGAGTTCGTGGTGCTCGCCGTTCCCTCGCAGACGCTGCGCGAGAACCTCGGGTCCTGGGTCCCCGTGCTGCCCGATGACGCCGTCCTCGTCTCGCTGATGAAGGGCGTCGAGCTCGGGAGCCTGAAGCGGATGAGCGAGGTGATCGCCGAGGTCACGGGCGTCGCAGCCGACCGCATCGGAGTCGTCAGCGGCCCCAACCTCGCCAAGGAGATCGCGCGGCGCGAGCCCGCTGCCGCCGTTGTCGCGTGCGAGGACGAGGAGGTCGCCAAGCGGCTGCGCGACCTGTGTCACTCACCCGCCTTCCGGCCCTACTCCAGCGTCGACGTCATCGGCTGCGAGCTCGGCGGTGCGTACAAGAACGTCATCGCGCTGAGCGTCGGGATGGCCGTCGGTCTCGGCTTCGGCGACAACACCACTGCCTCGGTCATCACGCGCGGCCTCGCCGAGACGGCTCGGCTGGCGACCGCGCTCGGGGCGGACCCGATGACCCTGATGGGGCTCGCCGGGCTCGGTGACCTCGTCGCCACCTGCTCCTCTCCGCTCTCACGCAACCGGACGTTCGGCGAGAAGCTCGGCCAGGGCATGACCACCGCCGAGATCACAGCCTCGACCCGGCAGGTCGCCGAGGGGGTCAAGTCGTGCTCGTCCCTGCTCGACCTCGCTCGCAAGGCAGAGGTCTACGCGCCGATCGTCGAGCACGTGCACGACGTCGTCGAGGGACACATGACGGCCGGAGACATGCTCAAGAGCCTGGTGAACCGCGACACCAAGCACGAGCGCGACTAGGGCGAGGCGAGCGGAAGGGTCCGCCGCCTCGGGCCGACCGCTGCTCAGGACCCGGGGGGAGCCTCCCCGGTGACCTGGTCGAGCGCAGCCGCAAGGTCGTCCCACAGGTCGTCGACGTCCTCGATGCCGACCGACATGCGCACCAGACCGTCCGGGATCGTGGCAGGCTCCACCTTCCACCGCCGCCGGCGCTCGAAGGTCGACTCGACGCCGCCGAGGCTGGTGGCGTGCACCCACAGGCTCGTCTTGCGCGTCAGCAGGTCTGCGGCGAGCGCGCCCTCGGCGAGCACGATGGAGATGATCGCGCCGAAGCCCGGGTAGCGCACCTCCCCGATCGCCGGGTGCTCCGTCAGCCGGCTCACCAGCTCGCGGGCGTTGGCCTGCGCACGCTCCAGCCGCACGTGCAGGGTGCGCATCCCGCGCAGCGCCAGCCAGGTCTCGAAAGTCCCCGGCACGGCGCCGATCATGTCCCGGCGCTTCTTCAGCACGTCGAGCAGCTGCGCATCGCGGGTCACGAGAGCGCCCAGAAGAACGTCGCTGTGCCCGGAGAGGAACTTCGTCGCGGAGTGCAGCACGATGTCGGCGTCGAGAGACAGCGGTTGCTGGAGCAGGGGAGTGGCGAAGGTGTTGTCGACCACGACGTACGCCCCGGCGTCGTGAGCGGCCTTGGTGATCGCGGCGATGTCGGCGACCTCGAGCGCCGGGTTCGTGGGCGACTCCACCCACACCAGGGAGGCGTCCTCGCAGGCCT
>CAZCIJ010000454.1:0-1608 GCA_964498265.1 uncultured Gaiellales bacterium
GCCGGCCGTTCCCCCGCCGACATTGAAGGTCTCGCCTGAGCAGCGGTCGATGGCGTCGAGCTGGCGCCCGAGGAGCGCGAAGAGATCCTCGGGGTGGAGGACGTCGCGCACCTGCTTGCCGAGGCCGCCGAAGCCCGTGTAGGACAGGGGCCGCCCGAACACGTGGTGAGAGACCCAGTGCGTGACGACGCCCTGCTCGGGCCGGCCGAACTGGCCGGCTCCCGCGATCACGCCGCAGCGGTCGATCACGGCTCGTACGCCGTACGTCGCGACGTACTCCTGAACGAGGAGCTCGGACGCGAGCTTCGTGGCTCCGTACAGCGACCGCGGCAGATCCGTGCGGAAGTCCTCGGCGATCCCGTCGGCGCTCGCACCAGGCTCCGGCTGGGCTGCGGCGAGCTCGAAGCGCGTTGCCGTCTCCTCCAGCGCGAGCGATCGCAGGGGCTCGATCGAGTAGACGCGGGACGTCGAGAGGAAGAGCACCGCGGCCCCTCTGGCTCGTGCGAGCTCGAGGCAGTTGGCCGTTCCCAGCAGGTTCGTGTCGATGACGTATCGGGGCGAGCCTCCCGTGCCGGCATGCACGCTCGGCTCGGCCGAGGCGTCGACGATCACGTCGACGCCTCCGTCCACGGCCTCGAGGTCGGCGGCCGCTCGCACGTCTCCGCGGACGAGCTCGACGCCGGCGTCGCGCAGCAGCGCCGCGTTGAGCTCCGATCCCTCACGGTGCAGGTTGTCGAACGCGACGACGGCGGAGCCGGAGCGCCTGAACGCGCGGGCGAGGTGCGCTCCGACGAACCCCGCTCCTCCTGTTACGAGGACTCTCACGGCACGGTGCTCAGCATCCGGTCCCTACCCGGTCAGCACTCCGGCGACGGGCTACGAAAGCCGAAGTCTATGGATGCCCCTCGGATGCATGTGTCTCGGGGCGTGCCGAGCGTTCCGAGCCCCGCGCCGGAAGACCGCGATATGCTGGCCGCAGGCCGGCGCGTCCACCATGACCGGATCGGATTCTCTGCATCGCATGCCCGCGGACGAGACGGCCTCAACCACCCCGCCGCCGCGCGGCTCGGCTGAGGAATCGCGGGCGCGCGGCGTCTTCGTGCTCGGCATGCACCGGAGCGGCACCTCCGCGATCACGCGCGTCCTCAACCTGCTCGGGCTCGCGCTCGGCGAGAGGCAGGATCTCATGACGGCGTCGCCCGACAATCCGCGGGGCCACTGGGAGAGCGCGAGCCTCATGGGCTTCAACGACGAGCTGTTGCGGGCGCTCGGTGGTTGTTGGGACGCTCCTCCCCTGCTCGGGGACGGGTGGGAGTCCGATGCCGTCCTCGATCCCTACCGTGAGCGCGCGCGCGAGCTTTTCGCCTCGGTCTACCGGGAGGAGCCCTGGGTCTGGAAGGACCCCCGCAACTCGCTGCTGCTTCCGTTCTGGCGGCCGCTCCTCGACGTCGAGGCGGTCGCCGTGCTCTGCCACCGCGATCCGCTCTCGATCGCCGACTCGCTGTCGAGCCGGGACGGGCTCGCGAAGCGGTGCTCGCTCGCTCTCTGGGAGCGCTACGCGCGCTCGGCGATGGTCGGCGTGGCCGGCCTCCCCGTGCTCGTGGCATC
>CAZCIJ010000455.1:0-1607 GCA_964498265.1 uncultured Gaiellales bacterium
GCACCTCCCCCCGGTCTACTCCGTGCGTGTCACGTAGTCAGCCTGGCTAGGCGATCTGCTCGAGCCCGACGGACTCGATCCACTCCGGCGTGATGCGGACGCTGACGCGCCGCTCGCCGGGCCGCCGCCACGGGTAGCTCTCCTCGCCGAGGTACTTCTTCGCCAGCCGGTCGATCTGCTCCTCGGCGCCCTCGTCGACGAGCGTGGCCGTCCCGCTGACGCTGAGCCACCGATAGGCATCCTGCGGATCGACGACGAGCAGCGAGACGCGAGGATCGTTCGCGATGTGGCGGGGCTTGGCCCGACCATGGGCCGTGTTGAAGCTGAGGCCGCCGTCGGAGACGTCGACCCAGACGACCGTCGTGTGTGGCGATCCGTCCGGACGGATGTCCGTGAGGGCGCCGACGAACGGCTTGTCGAGGAACGCGCGCTGCGCGGCTGTCAGCTCTGCCATCGGCAACCTCCCCTCGGAGCGCATTGATGCTGCTGTCCGGGTCAACGCGGTCGACGTCGTCCGCTATTCCCGTGGAGTGAGCTTATCCTCATGGAGCGAGCTCGGTCGAGATCTCGATCTCGCCGTCTGAAATCTGCCGCTCGACCTCGGCCACGGCGTCGAGGTCCTCGCTCGGAACGTCGTCGCTGATCGTGCCGAGGCCGACGCCGTCCCGCTCCAGCCCGAAGACCTCGTTGCCCCCGCCCTGGAACGTGCCGTCGACGACGTGTTCGATCGTGATGAAGACGGCCTGGTCGACGCCCTTGAGCGCACTCGTCAGGATGTGCGGGCCGAGGAACGACTGGTCGGCGTCGACACCGATGCCCCAGACGCCTTTCTCCTTCGCCGCCGACAGCGCCCCCAGCCCGCACTCACCGGCGACCTGGAACACGACTCCGGCGCCCCGGGCGATCTGCCGGAAGGCAATCTCCTTGCACTTGGTCTGGTCCTCCCAGTCCTGCGAGTAGCCGTAGATCACTTCCGTGCCCGGTACGGCAGCCTCGGCCCCCGCCTGATAGCCGGCGATGAACCGGTCGACCGGAGGCTCCTTGTACCCGCCGACCGCTCCGATGACCTGCTCATCGCCGGCGTGCTCCTGCGTCAGCGCCGCGAGATACCCGGCGAGGTAGCCGACCTGCTCCTCCCGAAAGAGGAGCCCCCGGACGTTCGCGGGTTCCCCCTCTAGGCTCGCGTGGTCGATGTCCACGATGGCGAAGTGCACGTCCGGGAACTGCTTGGCCACCCTCGCCAATGCCGCATGCTGCGCGAACCCGATGCCGATCACGAGGTCGTAGCCCTGACGTGCGAGCGCCGCCATGTTCGGGATGTAGTCGGCCGGCGACTGCGACTCGAGGACGCGCCCCTCGATGCTCAGCTCCTCTTCGGCACGTGTGAGCCCGACGTAGGAGAGCTCCGTGAACCCCTCGTCGTCGAGCTGACCCGCGTCCACGTTGAGCCCGACGCGGATCGCCTCGACGCCGCTCTCGGCTGCCTCGTCGCTGCCGCCGCATCCGGTGCCGACGAGCACCAGGGCTGCGCACAGTGCTCCCAGTCCCCAAATCGGTCGAGTGCCCACTGGAACGCTCGTTCCGCTAGTTTTTGCCTATGAGTCGAA
>CAZCIJ010000456.1:0-1596 GCA_964498265.1 uncultured Gaiellales bacterium
GGGCCGCACTGGGAGCCGGGAGATCTCGACGAGCCGCGCTCGATCGACGAAGGGCCGCTGAGCTGCGCGCGGTGCGGCCGCGAGCTCGGCGACGTCCACCTGCTGCTCGTTCGCCATCGCGGCGAGCACCGCGTGCCGGACGACTTCTGCTCGGTCGACCACCTGCTCGAGTGGGCGAAGGCGGGGGGAAGGTGGGGGTGAGGCGCTCTACCGGTCTCCGTCGCGGGTCGGCGGCGAACTCACCGATCAGGCGCGCCGTCTCCTCCGGCCGCTCGACGTTGGGTGAATGCCCGGCGTCCTCGATCACCGCGGTCCGTACGCCGGGCACAGCCTCGAACGCCGCGACGGCTTCGTCCGCGTCGTAGATCTGGTCCTCCACTCCGAAGATGACCAGCAGCGGGACGGCCGTGCTCGTCAGCCGTTGATCGAGGGGGATCTCCTCCGTGTAGGTGTCCTCGGCGCCGGCCGATTCGTCGAATGACGTGTAGGTCATCGCGTGGTAGTCGGAGACGACCCGGTCGTCATCGCGTGGTAGTCGGAGACGACCCGGTCGGGATCCTCGAACCCGCTCTCGATGTCGAAGCCGTGGGCGAACGCGTCCTCGTATCCGTCCTCGACGGCGAAGTCCGGGATGATGCGATTGAAGAGCTGACCGAGCACCGGCACGTATCCGAGCCTGGCGAGCAGCGGGAGACTGCCGAAGCTGTTGTCGGGCGCCTGGTCGATGTCGACGATCCGGTCGACCAGCTCGCTGCTCTGCTCGGCGAGCGCGGTTGCGACGGTGGCGCCAAGCGAGTGGCCGACCACCACGGCGCCCTCGACCTCCAGTCGGTTCAGCGCCTCGCCGACGATCGCGCCCTGCTCGTCCATCGAGTAGCCGCTCTTCGGCGCCTCCGAGCCCCCGTGGCCGAGCAGATCGAGGCGGATGACCCGGTGCCGCCGACTCAGCAGCGGGACCATCCCGTCCCACCAGTGCAACGAGCACGCGTAGCAGTGGATCAACGCGATCGGAGGCTTCCCATTTCCGCCTCGCGTCGGACCGTCCTCGCGCACCTGCACGTCGCCCCCCGAGAGCTCCAGGATCTCGCCGCCGTCGATCGTCACCTCCGCGGACCTGGTCTCGTTGTCGACCGCGATCGCGTTCGCCCCGAGCAGCACCACCAGGGTCGCGACGACCACGATGGCGATCTTCCAGGCGCGGCTCAACCGGAGACCTGGTCGGCACTCAGCCCGAGCTCGTCGGCCCGCTCGGACATCGCGTCGATCACGAACTGGATGTGCTCGGCCTCGTCCACGCCGAGCTCCTCGATCGCGCGGCCGATCTGGTCGCGGTCGACCTTGGCCGCGAATGAGGGCTGCTTGAGCTTGCGGCGCACCGACTTCGGCCTCATGCCGTCGATGCCCGTCGGCCGCACGAGCGCGCACGCCGCGATGAAGCCGGACAGCTCGTCGACCGCGAACAGGGTCTTCGCCATCCGCGTCTCTCGCGGGACACCGAGGAACTCGGCATGGCCGGCGACGGCATCGACGACGTCCTCGGGGTACCCCCGCGCGCGCAGCTCCTCGAGCGCCTTTCGCGGGTGGCCCGTCTCGAGG
>CAZCIJ010000457.1:0-1590 GCA_964498265.1 uncultured Gaiellales bacterium
GATCGTAGTGATCCGAGAGCGGCCCGCCCGGCGAGAGGCTCACCGGTACCTCGTGCAGGCCGTTGGCGTCGAGGATCGCCCGCGCCACCTGCGCCCCGTTCATGCCGTTCGAAACGGCCGCCCGCGCCTGCTCGGCGAAGGTCTTCTTGAGCCACCACTGCACCCCGAGCCCGATGAGGAGCGGCGGGATCAGGAAAGCGAAGTAGAGCCCCCAGTCGCTCACGGTCGGATCGTACATTCAGGACACATCGGCGGGTACGGTTTGCGCAGCCATGTCCGGCTTCGTCGCGTCCGTGAACGTCGCCATGCCCCGGGAGATCGAATGGCTCGGCCGCCGGGCGAGAACCTCGATCTGGAAGGAGCCCGTGGAGGGCCGCGTCGCCCTCGGGCCGGTCAGCCTGGCCGGCGACCAGCAGGCGGACCCGCGCTTCCACGGAGGTCTCGACAAGGCCGTCTACGCGTATGCGCGCGAGGACTACGACTGGTGGGAGACGGAGCTCGGGCACCCGCTCGCGGACGCGACGTTCGGGGAGAACCTGACGCTTTCGGGCGTCGCAGTCACGGACGCAGTCGTCGGCGAGCGTTGGCGCATCGGCTCGGCGCTCCTCGAGGTCACCGGCCCCCGGACGCCCTGCTGGAAGCTCGGGGCGCGGATGGAGAGCGTCGAGTTCTCGGTGACCTTCGCCGCGGCCGGCCGCCCGGGCGCCTACCTGCGCATCGTCGAGGAGGGCGAGCTCGGCGCCGGGGACGAGGTGGTGATCGCGCACAGGCCGGATCACCGGCTGACGGTCGGCGGCGTCGCCGGCATCTACCACGGCGACCGGGGCCGGTGCGCGGAGCTCCTCCGCGCGCCCGAGATCGGCCGGGACTGGCAGGACTGGGTGGCGGAGCGCCTAGCGGGCGCCCGCCCGACGCTACCTGGCTGAGCGACCGCGCATGCGCCGGTAGGCGAAGAGCGTACCGATGACGGTGAGCACGAGCAGGGCCGCCTTCTTGCCGGCGAGCTTCGACTCGCCGCTCGCCCGCTCGCGCATGTCCACGGGGACTTCCTCGACGACGAGGCCGGCGTCGCGGAGACGGAGCAACCCCTCCACCTCCGGCGCGCCCGTCCCGTACGGCTCGGCGAGGATCGGCATCGCACTGTCGTTGACCGCGTACATGCCGCTGGTCGCGTCGGCGAACGGGCGCCCGAGCACGTAGCCCATCCCCCGGCGGAGCAGCGAGGTGCCGACGACCCGCGTCGGGCTTGGGCGGTAGCGCCCGGCCTCGTAGCCGTCGCCCGAGACGAACCGCGAGCCGACGGCCACGTCGCAGGCGCCCGAGCGCACCCGCCCGAGCAGGCGCGCGAGCTCGGCGACCGGATGCTGGCCGTCCGCGTCCACTCGCCCGCAGTACGCGTAGCCGCGCTCGGCGGCGTGCGCGTAGCCGGCGGCGACGCCGTAGGTCAGCCCGCGGTTCTCCCCGAAGCTCGTCACCTCCGCCCCGTGCTCGCGGGCCACGCGGGCGGTGCCGTCGGTAGAGCCGTCGTCGACGACGAGCAGGTCGGCGTCAGGCAGGCCGCGCGCGAGCTCGTCGAGGACGCCCGGCAGG
>CAZCIJ010000458.1:0-1570 GCA_964498265.1 uncultured Gaiellales bacterium
CGCGCCCGTTGGCCCTGAGGAAGCGCCGCCCCTCGTCATCCACCACATACAGCCACCGGACGTCGGCCCAGTCATCGAGCCGTGTGGCCCCGCGTGCCCGTTCGGCGACCCCTTCCTGACCGCGCCCGAAGTGCGTCGCCAGGAACAGGTCCGCCACCCCAGCGCGCTGCTTCATGACGTCGAGCCGTTCGAGAAACCGACCGACCTGCGTGTTGTCGTTCTCGTTGTCACCGTCGAAAGCGCGCGCGAACGGGTCAATGAGCAGCGCGGAGACCTCGTGACCCGCGAGCCAATCGACCGCGCGGTTCAGCGCGTAGTCCGACGACAGGGGCAGCGTGTGCCCGCGCAAGTGGAGGACCGACGCCCGCTGCTGGGCCTCCTGCGGCAGGTCGAACGCGCGGAGCCATTCGCGGAACTGGCGCTCGGTGAGCTCGTAGTTCCAGAACGCCACGCGACCCGTCGGGCGCTCGGTCGGGAAGTAGTTGAGGAACAGCCCGCCCGTCAGCAGCGCCTTGAGCAGGTTCAGGAGGAGCGTCGTCTTCCCGGCCTTGTATCGAGCGCTGAGAAGCGCGTTCGTCCCGGTCGGGTGGAGCTCCCCGACCGTCCACTCCATCGGCGGGTCAACGATCGCCAGCTCGTCCGCGAGCGTGTGACGGCTCGGTGGCATCTGCCACGAGGCAGCGGCCTTCTCCTGCCGGAGTAGTAGGTGCGCCTGGTCTCGGATGCGCAGGCGCCGAAGCTCCTTGTCGACGTCGCTATCGGCTGGCCCCTGCTCCTCGTCGCCCTGCGGCTCGTACTTGTCGGCGCCACGAAGCAGCGACCAAAGCTCCTCCGTCGTCTGCCCGTGCGTGACGAACCAGTCAGTGACGTCCTCGCCGTTGTCGAGGCCGAGATCCACGACGCGAACGGCGCGCGCATGCGGGTAGAGGTACCGCGCCGTCCTCAGCGCCCCGTCGCGCCCAGCATCGTCGCAGTCGTACGCCACGTAGACGACGTGCCCGGCGAAGTGCGACGAGGAGTCGTCGGGCCAGCGCTTCGCCCCGCCCGTGCTCGTGTACGCCTCCAAGCCGTGCGAGCGCGCCACAAGGGCGTCCCACTCGCCTTCGGTGACGAGGATGTGCCGATGGCCGGGCGCAGGTGGTTCGGGGTAGACCCGCGCCGGAGAGCCGCAGCCCTTCCGGTTGCGCATCCCTTCGCCCGGGACGTAGCGCCGGACGTTGGCGAGGCTGCCCCAATCGCCGTCGGCATGAACGGGCAACGTGTACGCGCGCCTATCCCACCCGATGCCGTGATCGCGGATGACGTCGTCCGACAGCCCGCGTTCATCGCGGAGGTACGCACGGTGCCGGTCGTCGGCGAGGAGTCGCGCGTGCCACCGTTCGAGCTGGTCGGCGGACGGGAGCATGGTCGTCGCCGGGAGTTCGTCCGTGGATCGCCGGGGCTGCGCCGAAGCAATCGCCCCGTCTCTTGGGGCGAGCAGGTCCTTCGACAGTCCAAGGACGCTGAGTATGTCCTCGCCCTCACACTCCGCGTGACAGCGAAGGAGGAGCGCACGGAAGTCTCCGCCCTT
>CAZCIJ010000459.1:0-1566 GCA_964498265.1 uncultured Gaiellales bacterium
GCTCACGGCCGGTCGCTCCCCGGCGGCCGGTGCGGAACGGCGGGACGACGCATCCCGAAGCCCGCCCGGCGCGAGCGCCCGAACGCAGCCCTACGAGAGCACAAAGCCCAGGCGCCGCGCGGCTGCCTGGGCTCGGGGACCGTCGATCTCGCGACCGCTCTCAACTTGGAGGGATCGTAGCAGCAGGCTCCGACGGCTCCCCTCACGTCTCCGAGACGGGCTCGAGCTGGCGGACCTCGACGAGCTGGAGCAGGCGTCCGACCTCACGCGCGTCGAAGCGGCCCGCGCCGGCCTCGAGCACCGACGCGGCGCCGGTCGCCACGCCGGACCGCAGCGCATCGTCGAACGACTTGCCCCCGCTTCGCGCCGCGAGGAAGCCCGCGAGCAGGGCGTCGCCGGAGCCGATCTTCGATACGGGCTCGAGCGACGGAGCTACGGCCTCGAGCCTGAGCTCGGCTCGATCCTCCCGGAAGAGCCCGAGCGCGCCGGGCTCGTGCGTGAGCAGCACGTTGCGCGCGCCGAGGTCCGCGATCTCGTCGAGGGCGGCGACGAGATCGTCCTCTCCCGCGAACTCGTGGCCGACGAGCTGCTCGGCCTCGCGGACGTTTGGCGACACGAGGTACGGCTCGCCCTCGATCCCGCGGCGCAGCGGCTCGCCCTCGGCGTCGAGCACGGTGGGGATCCCTCGCCGGTTCGTCTCACGGATCGCGTCGAGGTAGAAGTCGTCGGCGACGCTGCGCGGAAGCGAGCCGGCGAACACGACGAACTCGGCTCCGCGCGTCAGGTACGCGAGCTTGTCGCGCAGGATGGCGAGCTCGAGCTCCTCGACCTCGGGTCCGTGCTCGTTGATCTCGGTGTAGGCGTTCGACGTCGGATCGACGACGGCCGTCGACGTTCGCGACTCGCCGCGGATGCGGACGAAGTCGTTCAGGAGCCCCTCGCTCGTGAGTCGCTCGACGAGCTGGACGCCGGTCCGCCCCCCGGCCAGCCCAGTGCACACGACGGGGACGCCCAGACGCTTCAGCGCGCGCGCGACGTTGATGCCCTTGCCGCCCGCGCTCGAGAGCGCGGCGCTCGCTCGGTGCCGCTGCCCGACCTGGAAGTGCGGAACGAGCAGCGTTCGGTCGATTGCCGCGTTGAGCGTGACGGTGACGATCATGCCCTCGAAAGCGCCGTCCCGGGCTCGGAGCGGTGCACACCGCCAAGCCTATACTGGCGGGACATGTCCCGTCGCCGCGCGCATGGCGCTCGTTGACCGGTCCCGGCGGACCGAGGTGCGCGGTGCCGAGCGCTCCCTCGAGATCCGGCTCGGATCCGTCGGCGGGTTCGAGCTGCGGCCGACTCGCCTCTTCGTCTGGCGGGGCGACGAGCGGGAAGGCTGCGAGCGGGTCGTCCCCCTGGGCGAGCGCCCGTCCGGGCTCGACTACGAGCGGAGCGAGACGAGCACGCGAGCGGGCGCGCTCGAGATGCGGGCGCTCGGGAACCCGCTGATGACGATTGCGCTGGCCGGGGCGATCGCCTTCAAGCGCTGGGCGGACGCTCCAGGCGAGACCGACGACACCTAGA
>CAZCIJ010000460.1:0-1564 GCA_964498265.1 uncultured Gaiellales bacterium
ATCACGCGCCCGTACCGCTCGAGCCATTCCCACACGCGCGCCTCGAACGCGTCGCGCCCGAGGTCGTGCCGCGTCCGGCCCTCCTCGGCGAGCTCGCGCTCGACCACGTTCTGGGTCGCGATGCCGGCGTGGTCGTAGCCGGGCTGCCAGAGCGCGTTGAAGCCGCGCATCCGGTGCCAGCGGATGAGGGCGTCCTGGTAGGCGGCGTTCATCGCGTGGCCCATGTGCAGCTCGCCGGTGACGTTCGGCGGCGGGACGGCGATCACTAACGCCGGGCGCGAGTCGCCGGGCTCGGCCGCGTAGAGGCCCTCGTCCTCCCACGTCCGCTGCCAGCGCTCCTCGATCTCCTCTCGGCGGTAGCGCGCGTCCATTCAGGCCATTGTAGGAGCGAGGCTCAGTGTAGTACTATGTGTACACAGATGGCCACGCGCGTTGGCATCAGAGAGCTCCGCCAGAACCTCTCGCGGACGATCGAGCAGGTGCGGCGCGGGGAGACCGTCGAGGTCACGAAGGCAGGCGAGCCTGTTGCACGCATCGTGCCTGTGCGGTACTCGACGAAGCTCGACCAGCTGATCGCGGAGGGCAAGGCAACGCGCGGCCGAGGTCGTCTTGACGAGTACCTCGAGCGACACCCGCCTCGGCCGGGGACCACCGGGATCACGACCGAGCAAGCGATCGCCGACGACCGTGGCGACTGACTCCCTCGTCTACGTCGACTCGTCGGCGTTCGCCAAGCTTGTCGTCGAGGAGCCGGAGACGCAGGCTCTGTCTCGCCACCTCCGCGGGAGGCAGCTGACCACGAGCGAGCTGGCGATCATCGAGGTCGCCCGCGTCGAGAGGCTGGCTGAGCCGAAGCGCCTAACTGGAGCAACCGCCAGGGGCGTGCTCGCCGAGGTCGACCTCGTTTCGCTTGCGCGACCGATCCTCGATCGAGCCGCCGAGCTCACATCGAGACGGGTGCGTTCGCTCGATGCGATCCACCTCGCAACCGCCCTCGAGGTCGATCCCGGCGAGGTGGTCGCCTACGATCGCCGTCTGCTCGACGCGGCCGCCGCCGCAGGCCTCAGCGTCGCGAGCCCCGCCTAGCCAGAGGCTATGCCGACTCCTCCTGAAGCTCGTCGGGCTCGAGCGAGCGCCCGCCGCTCGCCACGAGCGTCGGCTTCAGGTTGCGCGTGATCGTCTCCTTCGTGATCACGCACTTGGAGACGTCCTTGCGGGAGGGCAGCTCGAACATGACGTCGAGCAGCGCCTGCTCGATGATCGAGCGAAGGCCTCGCGCGCCCGTCTCGCGCTCCAGCGCCTTGTCCGAGATCGACCAGAGCGCGTCGTCGGTGAAGACGAGCTCGATCGTGTCGTAGTTGAAGAAGCGCTGGTACTGCTTCACGAGGGCGTTTTTCGGCTCGAGGAGGATCTTGACGAGGTCTTCGCGCGTGAGCTGGTGGACGGCGCAGACGACGGGCAGCCGCCCGATGAACTCGGGAATGAGACCGTACGCGAGCAGGTCCTCCGGCATCACCTGGGACAGCAGCTCCGCCCCCTCGAGCGAGCGCTTCGACTTGATGTC
>CAZCIJ010000461.1:0-1557 GCA_964498265.1 uncultured Gaiellales bacterium
GTCCCCTCCTGGATGAGGTCGAGGAACGGCAGCCCCTGGTTGCGGTAGTTCTTCGCGATCGAGACGACCAGGCGCAGGTTGGCCGAGACCATCTGCTGCTTCGCGCCGTGGTCGCCGCGCTCGATGCGCTTCGAGAGCTCGACCTCCTGGGCGGCCGTCAGCAGGGGCACCTTCCCGATGTCCTTCAGGAAGAGCTGGAGCGAGTCGGTCGTCATCTCCCGGACGGCGACGTCGAGGGCGAGCTCGCGCTCCACCCCCTGGTCGCCGTCGACGACGTCGATCTGGAGCTCCTCGAGAGCGTCGTAGAACTCGTCGACCTCCGCGGGCTCGAGCCCGAGCTCGTCGAGGGCGAGCGAGATCGCCTCCGTCGTGAGGAAGCCCGCTTCCTGGCCCTGCCGGACGAGCGTGTCTGCCCCGTCGTGCTCCAGCATCAGCCCCTCAGTCCCGAGCCCCCCGATCTCCGCTGACCGTAGTCCCGTCTCGGGTCTCCGTCAATGAGCGCTTCGTCACGAGTTCGACCTGGTGTCGATGCGACTTTCGCATCTCAATCGGACGGCGTTCGGGCGTCTTTGTTAGTCGCGCTACGCGCTGCCCTCGTCCAGCCGCTCGAGCAGCTCGCGCGCCTGGCGCCCGTAGACCGAGCCCGGCTCGGCTCGGATCGCCGCCTCGAGCTGCTGCCGGGCCTCGTCGACCTGCGCCAGCCAGAGCAGGAGGAGCCCGAGGTGGAACCTGACGACGCCCGCCTCGGGGAAGCGCTGGCTCAGCGGCCCGAGCCGGCCGAAGGCCTGGGACGGATCGTCCTTGTCGAAGCGCGCGACGGCCGCGGCCGTCAGGGCCTCGGGATCGTCGGGGTCGACCTCGACGGCACGGTCGAAGGCCCGAGCGGCAGAGACGGGACGGCCCGCGCGCTGCAGGGCCACGCCGTAGCGGATCCACGGCTCCGCGCCGGTCGAGCCCTCGGCTCGGCGCTCGAGCTCGGCGAGCTGCTGGAGAGGAAGGAGCTCCGCGACCTCCGCCGGCACCGGCGCGCTCGGGACGACGAAGGGCCGCCCCTGGGGCATGTCCGGGTGCAGGAGCGTCTCCGCCCGGATCGCGGCCGGCGAGTCCGGATCGACCTCCTCGGCGACCCGCCACGCGGCCCGGGCGTCCTCGTCGCGGCGAAGCCAGTAGAGCGCGACGCCGAGGTGCAGCTTCACGAGAGCGCTGCCGGGCTCCTGCTCCTCGAGCCCGCGGAGGGTCGCGATCGTCCCGTTCGGCCAGCGCGCCATCGCCACGCCAACCTGGGCGTAGAGAGAGTCGGGATGCGCTGCGAGCACGTCGGCGAACGCCGCGCGGGCGGCGTCATGCTGCCCCTCCTCGTAGAGGCGCGCCGCGCTCTGGAGCGCGGCCGCCTCCCCCTCGTCCTCGACGAGGACGTCCAGCGCGAGCGGCGGCGCGCCCGGGCGCGGGCCCGTCTCGACGGCAGCCGTCTCGCCCGTCACGCCGCGCCCGTCCCACGCGACCGCGACGGCGACCGCGGCCGCCGCGACCGCGGCCGCCGCGACGATCGCCCGCAGG
>CAZCIJ010000462.1:0-1551 GCA_964498265.1 uncultured Gaiellales bacterium
CTCGAACCCACGACCTTCTGCATGGCAAGCAGACGCTCTAGCCAACTGAGCTACATCCGCCCGAGGCTCGGAGTATAGCGCGTGGCCTGGGAGGCTCCCACCTCCCGGCCACGCATCGAAGGGAGGCGCCGGCCGGCGGTGCCGTCAACCCCGGGACTGCGTTGAGTCGCCGACCGGCGCAGTCGATCCTTCGCCGCTCGGCGGGCATCTCCTTCGTGGTCTGAGCGAATCGCTCGCGCCGGGTTGGACGCGGTCGCCCGCAGGCTCGCGGCAACCGGTGCCGTCCGGAAGGTGGGTCATCCTCACGGAAGGTGTGGTCATCTTCACGAAACGCTCAGGAGATCCAAAGGACCGGTCAGTAGCCTGAGCGCCGGGGGTCAGCGTCCGGGTCGAAGGCACTCTGACGGGCGGAGCCGGGCGAAGGTGCCAACTGGCCCGCCGACCGTAGGACGCGAACGGCAGCGGCGGCGTCGGAGCCCTGAGACGGGCGCCGAGGCCGCCGTCGGCCGTCTGGGCGATGGATTCCTGCGCCAGGGTTCCCGATTCGGCATGCTGGGTATCGGGCATGGCGATGGAGCGAGACGTTGGTGCCGTCACGCACCCCGGGGAGACGCGACCGGTCGTATCGCCGCCGCCCCCGGACGGGCGACGGCGTGCCGCGATCGAGGCGGTCTCGCCGGAGATCGACGGCGGGCGCTTCGCGATCAAGCGCACGGTCGGCGAGCCCGTCCGCGTCGAGGCGGACCTCCTCGCGGACGGCCACGACGTCGTTCGCGGGCTCCTCCTGCACCGGCACGAGAGCGACCCCGCCTGGACGGAGACGGAGCTGACGCCTCTCGGCAACGACCGCTTCGCGGCCGAGTTCGTCCCCGGCCGGCTGGGCGAGTATCGCTACACGATCGCCGCCTGGGTCGACCGCCTCGACACCTGGCTCCACGACACGCAGCGAAAGCTCGCCGCCGGCCAGGACGTCTCGTTCGACCTCCTCGTCGGGGCCGGCCTGCTCGAGCAGCGGGCAGCGGGCGCGACCGGCTCCGACGCTCGAGCGCTCTCGGCGGGCGTCGCGGAGCTTCGCCGGCCTTCACGCGGCCCGGCCGAGGAGCTGCCCCTCGACGAGCGCATCGTCGAGATCGCGCGCCGCTACCCGGACCGGTCGCGCGAGACCGTTCTCGAGCGCGAGCTGCGGGTCGTCGTCGACCGTGTGCGGGCGCGCTACTCGACGTGGTACGAGCTGTTCCCGCGCTCGGCGGGCGAGGCGGGGCGCCACGGGACGTTCGCCGACGTCGAGCGGCAGCTGCCGCGTATCGCCGGACTCGGCTTCGACGTCCTCTACCTCCCGCCGATCCATCCGATCGGGCACACGGAGCGCAAGGGGCCGAACAACGTCCTCGTGTCCGGCGCCGAGGTGCCCGGGAGCCCGTGGGGGATCGGCTCCGCCGAGGGGGGCCACACCGACGTTCATCCCCAGCTCGGGACGCTCGCCGACTTCCGGCGCCTCGTCGGGCGCGCTCGAGATCACGGCGTCGAGATCGCCCTCGACGTCGCCTTCCA
>CAZCIJ010000463.1:0-1521 GCA_964498265.1 uncultured Gaiellales bacterium
GCTCGAGGTGTGGGACTCGCCCAACTCGGCCGGCATCGTCATCGACGCCGTGCGCCTGGCGAAGCTCGCGCTCAACCACGGGATGGCCGGCGCGCTCGAGGGGCCGAGCGCCTACCTCATGAAGTCGCCGCCGCGGCAGATCGCCGACGACGAGGCGCACGACCTCGTGGAGCAGTTCATCCGTGAGCACGCCCGCACGACGGCGAGGACCCCGGCGACGAGCTAGCGCAAGCTCCGGGAGCTCACCTAGGGGCCCGTCCAGTCGAACGGGTTGAGCTGGGCGTAGACGTTCTCGTGCTCGAAGGCGAGCCGGTCGCCCGACCGAACGCGCAGGTGCACGGTGTTGCCCATCTCGGCTTCCTGGTACTCGAAGCCGTCGGGAAGCACGATCCGGGCCCGGTGCTCCTCGCCTGTCACCGGATTCCTGATCGGCTCCACGCACGTCTCGCCGATCCCGGGGATGCGGATGGAGCCCGTTCGCGCCTCCCGGTCGATCTCGAGCGTGATCGGCGCCGCCAGCGTCTCGAGCACCGTCGGGCAGACCGCGGCGAAGATCTCAAAGTACGCATGCCCGTGCTCGCCCGTGTCGAGGGCGACCAGTGCGTCACGCTGCTGCGGCGTCGCGCCTTCGTCGACGATCAGCTGGCGTATTCCGTCCCCCTCGTCCACCCGACCCGGGAACCAGTACAGGTTCGCGTAGCGGACACCGCCGAGCGGCGTCTCGCCGAAGTGGCCCTCGTGGATCTCCGAGGCCCCGAAGGCCTCGCAGCTGCCGTGCGTCGGCGAGGCATTGAACTGGCACGGGCAGCCCCAGTCGCAGTTGCAGCTCGCGAGCGACTCGCCCGCGATTCGCCACGGGGTCGTCATCCTCGCGCCCATCGGATGCTCCTCTGGTGGTGATCGAGCGATGGGCTGGGCAGTCTCGAGGCTGAAGCGCGCGGCCGGCCGACGGCGCCACGCGGGCTCCTGCGGAGTGGGGGCGATCCCCCGCCTAGAATCGCCGGGATGGGCCTTCGCGTCTGCCTCGTGACGCCGTTCTCCTGGTCGCAGCCGCACGAGGTCAACGACCACGTCGCCGCCTCGGCCTCAGCGCTCGAGCGCCTCGGCCACGAGGTATGCGTCGTCGCGCCGTCGAACCGTGCGGGCGACCTGGCCGCCGGGCGGCGCGCTCTCCGTCGGCTCGAGCGCGGCGACGGGGAGCTCCCGCGGCTTCTTGCGATCGGGCCGGCGCTGGCCCTTCCGACGGGATCGCGCGTGGGGGTTCCGGTCGGGATGCGGGCGAATCTCCGGCTCGTCCTCGCCCGCGGCGACTTCGACCTCGTGCACGCGCACGAGCCCGCCCTGCCGAGCGTGTCGTTCCTCGCGCTCCGCGGAACGAACGCGCTCGCCGTGGCGACGTTCCATTCCGCGGAGCGACTCGCCTACCCGCCCGGCAGACGCCAGCGCGAGCGGCTCCTCGCGCGGATCGACGCCTTGACGGCGACGAGCGCTGCCGCCGCCGACGCGGCCCGGGAGCGGTTT
>CAZCIJ010000464.1:0-1519 GCA_964498265.1 uncultured Gaiellales bacterium
ACATCTTCGAGGACACCCGCTCCATCGCCGAGCCGTCCGGAGCCCTCGGCGTCGCCGGCGCCAAGCGCTACGCGGAGCGCGCCCGGATGCGCGGCGAGACGCTCGTCGCGATTCTCTCCGGGGCGAACATGAACTTCGACCGCCTGCGGTTCGTCGCCGAGCGAGCGGAGCTCGGCGAGCAGCGCGAGGCCGTCTTCGCGGCCACGATCCCCGAGCGGCCGGGCAGCTACAGGGCCTTCTGCGCGATGCTCGGGAAGCGTCAGGTGACCGAGTTCATCTACCGCTACGACGAGCCGCCCGACGCCCACGTGTTCGTCGGCGTCGAGGTGCGGAGCCTGGCTGAGAAGGAGCGCCTGTTCGCGACGCTCGAGCGCCACGGGATTCACACGCTCGACCTCTCCGACAACGAGATGGCCAAGATGCACCTCCGCCACCTCGTCGGCGGCAGGGCTCCGCAGGCCGAGAACGAGGTCCTCTACCGGTTCGAGTTCCCCGAGCGCCCCGGAGCCCTGATGCGCTTCCTCGAGTCGATGGGTCAGGGCTGGAACATCAGCCTCTTCCACTACCGCAACCACGGCGCCGACTACGGGCGCGTCCTCGCGGGCATCCAGGTCCCGCCCGGCGAGGAGCGCTCCTTCAGGGACTTCCTCACGCGCCTGGGCTACGAGTACTGGGAAGAGACCGACAACCCGGCGTACGAGCTCTTCCTGCGGTGATCGCCGACGGCGAGCGTCGTCCCCGGCGGCTCACGCTGGCGGCGACGATCCTCGGCTCCTCGCTCGCCTTCGTCGACGCGACCGTCGTCGTCGTGGCGCTGCCGCGGATCGAGGAGGACTTCGGGCTCGGTCTCTCCGGTCAGCAGTGGGTCTACCTCGCGTACTCGCTCGCGCTCGCCGCCCTCTACCTCCCGGCGGGCGCCGTGGGCGATCGCTACGGAAGGCGCGAGACGTTCGTCCTGGGCGTCGCCGGCTTCGCGGCGGCCTCCGCGCTCGCCGGCTTCGCGCCGGGCGCGGCGGTGCTGATCGCGGCTCGCGCGCTGCAGGGAGTGGCCGGCGCCTTCCTGACGACGAACTCGCTCGCGCTCCTGCGCGCCACCTTCGGACCCGAGTCGGGCCGCGCGGTCGGCCTCTGGACGGCGGGAACCGGCGTCGCCACCATCGCCGGCCCGCCGATCGGCGGCGCGCTCGTCGAGTGGGCGTCGTGGCGATGGATCTTCTTCATCAATCTCCCTCTGGCGGTTCTGACCGTCGTCCTGGCCCGCGCCGGCCGCTGCCGGGAGCGTGCCGAGGTGCGCGTCGGGCACATGGACGTGCCCGGCGCGCTGCTCGCGGCCGTCGGTTTCGGCTCGCTCACGTACGCGCTCGTCGAAGGCGCAGACAGGGGCTTCGACCGCGTCTGGTGGGCCTTCCTCGCGGCCGGCGCCGCGCTCGCCTCGTTCGTCGTCGCAGAGCGGCGTGCCTCGGAGCCGATCCTGCCGTTTCGGCTCTTTCGGCTACGCAACCTCGCGGCCGCCCCCGTC
>CAZCIJ010000465.1:0-1517 GCA_964498265.1 uncultured Gaiellales bacterium
GAGGTTGTACTTCGCCGGCCACTTGCGCTCGAGGAGCGCCTCGGCCAGGCCGTACTCGCGCTGCTGGCGCCAGTAGGCTCGCACCGAGTTGCGGCGGTGGTGCCAGACGACCGCCGCGGGACTGAACCCGAGCTTCTCGTCGCGGGTGAGGCGCCAGCAGACGTCGACGTCGTCTCCTGCGATCCGGAAGCGTGGATCGAAGCCGCCGATCGCCCGCAGAGCGTCCGTGCGGAATGCCATGTTGCAGCCCGGCAGGTGCTCGGCCTCCGAATCGGAGAGCAGCACGTGTGTCGGCCCTCCGGGCGCGTTCGCCACGCACTGCGCGACGCAGCCGTCGCGCAAGGGCGGAAGGTTCGGACCCCCGACGCCGACGTACCCGCGCGAGAACGTCGCCACGAGGTAGTGGAGCCAGTGGGGATCCGGACGCGCGTCGTCGTCGATGTACGCGACGAGCTCCCCTGTCGCCTCGGCGAGACCGACGTTGCGAGCGGCGGCGAGCCCCTGGTTCGGCGTGCGGACGAGACGGAAGCCGAACTCGGCGGCGATCGCGGCGCTGTCGTCGGTCGAGCCGTCGTCGACGACGATCACCTCCCTGTTTTCGTACTCGAGAGCGAGCAGGCCCTCGCAGCAGTCCCGCAGCGTGCGGCCGCCGTTGTGCGTGCAGACGACGACCGAGATCCGAGGCGAGCGCGCGTCGACGGGCACCGGCACGCGAGAGAAGGCTCGCTCCACGGCGGCCAGAGCCGGCTTGGGCCGGCGGTCGCGCGTCGTCACGCCGAAGTCCCAGTCCTCGACGTCGAAGCCACCCCGGTGCCACTCGTCCGTCCACGCGAACACGAACACGCCTGCGCCCCCGCTCGCGTACGCCGCACCGATCTGCTCCTCGAGGAGCTCTGCCTGACGCCGTTCGCCGTGGCGGCGGCTGTCGAGGCCGAGCTCCACGACGAGGAGAGGCTTCTCCCCGGCGACGTTGTGCAAGCGCGCGAGGTAGTCCTCGAAGCGATCCTCCGACTCGAGGTACAGGTTGAGGCACGCAAGGTCGACGAACGACGGCTGAAGGTACTCGGTCGAGGGGTAGTTGATGTACGTCGCAAGTCCGTCCGGGTCCTCGTCCTTGGCCGCGTCGTAGAGCCGTTCGAGGAAGCGTGCGACGCGCAGGCGGCCGTGCCAGCGCACGATCGAGGCGGGGATCTCGTTGCCGATCGCGTAGCAGAGGACCGCCGGGTGACCGGCGCACGCCCGCACCCCTGCTCGCACTCGAGCCTCGATCGACCTCGGACGGCGCCGGTCGGAGAGGAACGCGACGTGCTCCTCCCAGGGCAGGCCGACCATGACGAGGAGCTGCTTGTCCGCGGCGAGGTCGAGGAGCCAGCGAGGGGGCACCTCGTAGGTCCTGATGGCGTTGACGCCCGAGGCCGCCATGGCCGCGAAGTCCCGCTCGACGACCTCTGGAGCTGGGAAGTTCCCGCCATCCGCTCCGGGCCGGAAGGTGCCGTAGGTCACACCTCGGACGTAGA
>CAZCIJ010000466.1:0-1500 GCA_964498265.1 uncultured Gaiellales bacterium
CCGACCGTGTCCGCCTCGTGGATCTCGCGGTAGACCGCGGCGTCGTCCAGGGGAACGCGCGAGAGGTCGATCGGCTCACCCCGGCGGCGGGCGATCGCCTCAACGCACTCCTCGACCGCCGACAGCATGCCGAGACCGAGGAGGTCGATCTTGAGGAACCCGGCGTCGGCGCACGAATCCTTGTCCCACTGGCAGAGCTGGCGGCCCTCCATCGCGGCCGGCTCGACCGGCACGAGCTCGACGAGGGGTCGAGACGAGATCACCATGCCGCCTGGATGCTGCGAGACGTGACGCGGCAGTCCCGCGATCTCGCCGCAGAGCTCGGCGAGCGCGCGCCACCGCGGCGAGCGAAGCTTCTCCCGCGCGTCCGGGAGGTGCCGGAGCTCGGCGCCGACCGCCCGCGCGTTCCACCCGTCCGAGACACGGGCCAGCCGCTCGAGCTCCGCCTGCGGCAGGCCGAGCGCCTTCCCCAGCTCCCGGATGGCGCCGCGGGCACGGTACGTCGGGAAGCTCGCCACGAGCGCCGCGTGCTCGCGACCGTAGCGTTCCGTGACGGCGACGATGAGCCTCTCGCGGATGTCGCGCGGGAAATCGAGGTCGATGTCCGGCGCGGAAGCGAGCTCGCGGTTGAGGAAGCGCCCGAGCGGCAGATCGGCGGCGACTGGGTCGACGTGCGAGAGTCCGGTGAGGTAGCAGACGACCGAGCCGACCGAGCTGCCCCGTCCCCGCCCGGGCGGCAGGGTCTGACGGGGCGAGTCGCTGCCCCGAACCTCGAGGGCGATGCCTTCGGCGAGCTCGAGCACCTCGCGATGGAGGAGGAAGAAGCCCGAGAGCTGGAGGTCGGCGATGAGCGCGAGCTCCTCTCGCAAGCGGGCTTCCGCCCGCTTGCGAGAGGGGGAATGGCGGTAGCGCTCAGCGAACTCGTGCAGGCAGAGGCGCGCCAGCTGGGCGTCGGCACGCTCCTCCCCCTCGGAGAAGTCCGGATAGCGGTAGCCGAGCTCCTGCGTGAGATCGAACGTCAGGCGCTCCGCCAGCCCGGCGGTCCTGCGCACGGCGTCCGGGTCGTCCGGGAAGCGGGCGGCCGCCTCGGCGGGCGCTACGACGACGGACTCGTCGTTCCCGCGCCGCTCTCGCTCGCAGCCCTCCAGGGATGTCCCGTGCCTGATCGCGACGAGCGCGTCCTGGAGGCGAGTCCGGCGCGGATGGTGCGCGTGGACGTCGCCGGTCGCGACCGTCCCGACGCCGAGCTCGGACGCGAGCTCGCGCAGGCGGGCGTTCCGCCGCGCGTCGCCGCGCAGGTACAGGCGCTGGAGCTCGACGTAGAAGCGCTCGCGCCCGAAGGCGCGCACGAGCCGGGCGGCGGCGTTCGGGTCGCGGACGGCAAGGCCTTCCCTCGCGCAGCCCGAGAGGCAGACGAGGCCTTCGTTGCGCTCCTCCAGGAGCGACAGCGCGAGAGCAGGGTTCAGGCGCTCCCCCGCGTGCGCGACCGTGAGCAGCCGG